>SKND01000281.1 GCA_007120695.1 Bacteroidales bacterium
AAACTGGGGTACTTTATCAGGCCAGGCAAACATGATATGACTGAAACAGAATGGAGAGTATGGATGGGATTCTGCGATAAACATCTTGGCAGGTAAATATTTGATGATATTTACAGGGACTACTGTTCCCGTTCCATCCACAGCGACAGATCTTCGAGTTCTATTTTTGCCTTGTTCAGCCAGTAACCAGCTGCTGTTTCCTGTATCTCCTGCATGGTGAAGTGTTCAAGCAACCCGTCCAGGTTTGCCAGTCTCTCTTCTTTACCGGTTTTTTCGGCAAATTCTCTCAGAATTCTGATCTTTTCATAATCCTGAATACCCTCACGAAGCCTCTCGAACCTTATGGAGCTGCGCGGACCGGGATAGACCTGGTAGGTATCTCCTGCCGGCCATGTCCGGAACCGGGAGTCACTGACAGGATCCTCCACCCATGAATTGTAGGCCCAGCGCAAAAAGCCTGTGAACCCCCGCGAAGCTGCGTGCCAACCCAGCCATGCCTGTTCTGCCGGCGGGGAGAAAGTAAAGTTATTGGGGTGTTCGGGCCTGGCACACATTGTATAAAAAGTGGTTGGCCAACCCTGCACTACACGCTCCCTTATCAATTCTTTATCCAGATTGTCTCCGAAAAAAACACAAAGATCGTAGATATCATCATTCAACTCCTCAATATATCCGCCTGCCAGGGCGATCCTGAACTCGGGTGTAACCTCTCTGAGCAGGGCCACCATACTACTCATCTCATCCGGGCCGCGCTCATCCATGGCTATAAGCGTCTTCTCCAGCCACCCTTTTTCTGTCAGGTGATCGCGGAAACTTTCAAGGAATGGCCTCCATACCCTGTTATATTCGTCCGAACCCGGCTTAAGGGTTACTGTCACATAATCAGAATAATCCCTGTCATAATAGCGCACCTCATTGCCCCAGGGTACCATCGAATAACAGTTGATCTGTTCTGTTATCCCTGCATCCATGGCCAGCTGAACCCACCTGTCGAAAACAGAATAATCATACTCCCAGTCGCCATCACCAAGATGCGTCCACTCTATCATTGATTCAAAATGGTCATAAGTTTGTCCGCCCCACGGCCTGTGAAGTATACTTGCCGTGATACACTTTTGGCCTGCTCCTGCAAGCATCTCAAGGTAAGGAGGAAGAAGTGCCCAGTGCTCTTCAGTCCACAGACCTGTATCATAATACCTGGCAACGGCAAAGGGATTTTGCCATAGATCAAGATGAAAGCTCCAGTCAGATGGTTCAGGCAGATTTACATCAATTACCTTAATATCGACAGGCAGTTCAATATCCCGTCCTCCCCTGAAGGAAACGATCAATGAACCACTATATTCGCCGGCCTCAGCATCTGAAGGAACATCAATTGTAATCCACACGGGACGAAGCGTATTCTTTTCAAGGTTGAATCTCTGATTATTATCCAGCATATCAGACGCAAGATAAGCAGGTATAGTGTCGTGATCCCTCCATCCGCATCCGGTCAGAAACTCATCGGTCAAAACATACCTTACCGGATGGATGCCGATCTGTTCGTCGGAAATCTGGTCACCCTTCTCAGATCTGAGAGATGTAATGCCAACCCGGATATCCTGAACAGGGTCACTGCTCCACAACTTAAGCTGTATATTGATCCTCTCTCCCCGCCATGCTGATCCGCTCCATGAATCATTTCCACCGGAAGAGGGAGGATAATGATATTCGTAACGCTCGTCAATACTGCCAACCGCAGCATGCATCCCCTGATCAACCTCGGCCCAGTAGGCCAGCGGAACAGTATTGGGATCTGAGGGTTCATCAAACCCGGTTCCGTCCTTTGTGCCGGAACATGAAGCCACAATTAAAAGTGAAAGGCAAATAAAACAATAGTTCTTCATAACCAGATGATTGGTTTAGTGATTTCAATTTTGCTGTAAAGTATATTACAGGAGAGGGATTTGTTACTGCAAACTTAGTAATATTATTTAAAAAGCATCATGGCTACTGATGTCAAATGAAACCGTAATTACCGTTGAAGTTTGTCTGAATTGCCTGGTTTTTGTTTCGTAATTGCTGAACCGAAAAAATCAAAAATACCTGCCTGGCAAGTCTCACTAATGACACGTTAAATGACCCGCAAAGCTTGTCTCAGCAAAGGGAATAGATTATCTTTACCCCTGCAGATAATCAATTTAATATTAATCCAATTTACTGTAACATGATAAAATTAAAGATCAGATACTTCATAGCATTCATATTGCTTATAGCGACCGGGTTAACTTCATATTCACAACAAACCGGCAACATAGTCGAATATTTCGGCCGGGAAACAGTCGAAGAGATTGAAGAGGGAGATGTGGTTCATGTCTTTTCGAGAGGTATGTATATCCCTACCGGTCGTTCGGCAGGAGGTCTTTTCACATCGGTCGACAGACTGGCCTGGCAGCTGGCAAATGATAAATTTGAAACTCCGTCGGAAGGCAGTGCTGCATTTGCTGAGATTCCCGGCGTTGTATGGGAAAGTATCGCAACCAATGAAGAAGATCAGTTTCAGAGCCGTAATCTCCGGAACTCATATAT
>SKND01000291.1 GCA_007120695.1 Bacteroidales bacterium
ACGCCGCAGTCAGGCGAATTTTACGAAATCAGCAGGCTTCCCTTTACGTCCTCGAAGTTTGACGAGTTCGCCCCGGCTTTTTATAACCAGGGAATAGTATTTACATCCAACCGCAGAATCGGTTTTATTATTACCAGGATAACCGATGATGATGAAAATCTGCTGAATATATATTATGCCGGCAAAGGAGAATCCGGAAGATGGAACTCACCCGGATTACTTGATAAGTCGCTTAAAAGCAACTATCATGACGGACCGGTGAGTTTCGCGGCAGATGGGTCACGTATCTTTTTCACAAGGAATGTGCCGGGAAGGGGCAATGAACCCTCAAAGCTGGGGATTTTCATGGCTGACTATTCAGACGGAGAATGGGTCAATATAACCCCCTTCCCCTTTAATAGCAATAATTACAATGTAACACATCCCAGCATCAGTACCGATGGCAGAATTCTCTATTTCGCCAGCGATATGCCGGGCGGATTCGGGAGAATGGATATATACCGCTCGGAGCTGCAGGGACAGAGCTGGACCGCACCTGTTAACCTTGGAGAGACTGTAAACTCAGCGGGTAATGATGTATTCCCGGGTATCCACCGGGGAGGGCGCCTATATTTCTCATCCGACAGGGATACCGGCAGCAATCTTGACCTGTACTATTCCTTTACCAGGAACAATAACTGGCAACATCCTGTAAGAATGGGTGAACCGTTCAATTCAGA
Source organism: Bacteroidales bacterium (assembly GCA_007120695.1). GTDB lineage: Bacteria > Bacteroidota > Bacteroidia > Bacteroidales > PUMT01 > PXAP01. The sequence goes on from SKND01000291.1 coordinate 720, forward strand.
TGCTGATGATTTCGGGTTTATTGCAGATCCTGATATAGTTTCCGGATATTTTACCTCCAGCAGGGAAGGTACCGACAACATATACTCGTTCATATCCACTTTCCCTGTGTTTCAGCAATGTGACAGTTTAGTTATCGATGGTTTGTGTTTTGAATTTTACGAACAGAGGGCTCAGAATATCGATACAACAACATTCTACCTTGAGTGGGATATGGGTGATGGTACCCGGGTAAGAGGGATGGTGGCCGACCACTGCTTTGATGATTACGGCACATACCAGGTAACTCTCGACAGAATTGATCTGGTTACCGGAGAAGTTGCCTCCAATGTGGCAAGCTACCGGTTTACAACGCCACGAACAGAGCAACCCTTCATCACGTCTCCCGATACAGCCTATATTGATACACCAGTTACACTGGATGCATCCGAAACATATCTCAGGAATGCACAACCTGATGAATTTTACTGGGATATGGGTGACGGCACCAAAGCAACAGGAGAAGTGGTCAGCCACACCTACACCATGCCAGGTGTTTATGAAGTAAGACTTGGTGTGCTGACAGATCCTGAATCGATGTTCGGACAACAAAGATTCTGCTCATATAAATATATTGTTGTTTTAGATCCCGGCTCTGCAAACACAAAAACAGGTAACTTCCCCGAAGGTTCAGCAGCAACCGGACAGAAATAAAAGGCACAATCTTTGTAAACATAAAACCAGCAACAGATCAATTTTCCGGTTTTTGGAAAAAAAAGAAACAGTTTACATTTTTGGTCGTATAAAATAATTATACCAGCTTTTTATAAATTATCTGCAAACTGTATTTCAAAGAATAATTTAATAATTGTCTGCCTGCAAATGATCCAATGCCTGATCCCGATAAATGATTCACAAACTTTACCATATAAAAATGAAGAACCTTAGTTTATTATTACTTTTTATTGTGGCGGGAATTTTTTCCCGGGCATTTTCTCAGCCGGTACCGGCCCAGGATGAGAATATCCCCTTTCTGGTTACATTCGGTGCAGATGCATGCCCATCATGGGGTGATGACAACTTTACCCAGACATTTTTTTTTCTGATTCCCGATGAGCATACCGAACCGGTATATATCAGGGTTTACAACCCGGCAATAGGGGGAAGTATAGATGAGCTCAATGGTTACTGGGACACAAAGGTAAACTATTCTGTGTACGGTGGAGATGAAGCATGGTCACATCCCGATGCACAGGGAGTAGCCCCTGAGGGTAATTATCGTAGCGGAAATCTGCTTGCATCCAGAACTTTTGGAAACGAACCGGAATATGATGCCAGATGGTACACCTTTGGCCCATTTGACCCGGTTGAGGGAGAATACATAGAAAAATTCGCAGGACATATTATTAAAATAATTGCCCAGGGTATTGAAGGTGATGACGGAAGCCTTTACCGTTATTTCCTGTCGACTCAACCCGATCAGAACATCCCGGTAGAGGGAGGCAACGCATTTGCCTACAGCTATACATTCCGTATGTGGGACGATCCCAGTCAGGTCTCACATATCTACCCTTTTATAGACGATGAAACCGTAACAGTTGAAGTTTCTAATTTTGACTGGGATTACGACGGTATAATCAGGCTTGTGTCGGTCGACAGGCAAGGTCAGCTACTTGAAGTTTCAGGTGATAATAACTGGGCACATGACAGGTTCACCATATATGAAGCTGAACGTAATACTTCTCTCGACCTGCAGCTTCATAAAAGGGAGAGCCCGGTAGTGAGAAATAATAATGTGGTGATCAGTATCAAAAACCAGTATGACCAGGCGCTCCCATTCTATGTAATACCAATTGGAGGTGTTCCGCAATATCAGCATAGTATAGGTGTCAGACCCAGTGGCAATTAATAATTACAAATCATTCAAAACATGCCAAGGCTAGTATTTCAGCGAACATTGTGCTTAACAGTTTTACTTTTAATTCTCACCTTTGCAACAAATGCACAGGTATACCAGTTCAGGAATTTTAGCATTGAAGAGGGTGTTCCTCACAGAAATATCTGGACCATAAACCAGGATCCCTCAGGTTACCTTTGGCTTGGCACGAGCACTGATATTGCCCGTTTCAATGGTTTTGAATTCGAGTCCAATCCTTACGGGGATTCGCTGCCATCAGATTTTGTAAGCAGGAGTTTTGCCGATTCACGGGGCAGGATCTGGTTCGGACATAACAACGGGAGTGTTAGCGTGCTTGAGAACAAAAGAATTAGTATTGTCGGTAACCAGGGAGTCCGGACAATGATTACCGGAATCAGTGAAGATAGTGATGGTAATATTTTAATTTCCTCACAACAGCATGGTCTGCTTGTGGTGGACCCTGAGATGAATACGGTTCTGTTTGATGAAGATTTAACATCCCTGCAGATAACCTCTATGGATCTTAGCGGTGATGACCTGCTGGCAGGAACCTTCGAGGGACTCTACAGGTTTGACTATGGTAACGGAAAATTGTCAGGTAACGGCAAACTGATTGAATCTGTACCGCGTGTTGCTGTTTCATCCATTTTGCCGGTTAATACCAGGGAAGTTTTTGTCGGTACCAGGGGCCAGGGACTCTTTCACTTAATAAAAGAGCCGGATGGCAGCTATTCGGCAAGGAACATAGGACTAACCTATGGCCTGGGTTCTGTAAATACAGAGTCGGTATACCTTGATAACCAAAAAAACATCTGGATCAGTACAAGGGGACAGGGTGTGTTCAGGATTAACGGGTACTTTGAATCCGGTCAGGATCCTTCTGTCGATTGGTTTTCATCAAAAAACGGTTTGCCATCTGATTATGTCTACGGAGTATTCAAAGATTCAGAGGGTAATTTGTGGTTTACAACTAATAACGGACTGTCTATGCTGAAAGATGAGGCTTTCAGTTTTCACAGGTCATTTGACGAGCCTTTTGGCAGAAATGTTCTCGCGGTATATTCAGACAATGATTATATCTGGCTCGGAGGAGAAAGCAGCCTCTTAAGGATATCAAAAGAAAATCAGGATGACCGAACCCTTTACGGCACAAGCCGCGGAGTCCCGTTTGACATGATTACTGCGCTTGTATCAAGCGATGACAACCATCTCTGGATCGGTACAGCAGAAAGTGGCATATACAGGCTGGATCATGAAGACCAGCAGGCTGAATCCTTCCATGTTTCAGCAAACTCACTCGAAAATACGGTAAATGATCTTCAATATCACGACGGTATACTCAAGGCTGCCACCAACAACGGGGTAATTGTGTTTGACCTGAAAGCCGGAGAAAGATTAAGATACAGTACAAACGAAGGCCTGCCACGCAACCAGATAAGAAGTATTTACCGGGATTCAGAAGGAATTGACTGGATCTCTGTCAGGAGCAACAGGCTTGTTGATATTGAAAACCGGCATGAAATAAGAATTGCTGAAGGTGAACTTGAATTTATAGCTGTTACAGAAGATTACAAGGGAAGGCTATGGATCGCTACAAATGGTAATGGGATAATTAAACTCAGGAATGATTCAATTATTCACCTTACAACAGATGATGGGTTACACTCCAACTTTTGTTACAGCCTTCTTGCCGGAAATGATGAATATCTGTGGATTGGCCACCGGCTGGGAGTAAGCAGGGTGAATACAGACTCTTACCATGTCCGGACATACGGAACCGAAAGCGCTATCAGGGGCGACTTTAATTTACAATCATCTCACATCACTTCTGATAGTGTCCTGCTTTTTGGAACCACCGACGGACTGGTTTCATTTGATCCTGAAAAAGAGAGGACCGATGACACCGCTCCCATTCTGAATATCACTTCATTGCAGATCTCGGATGAGGAGCATGAGGTCACCCGGAAGGTATCCCTTCCCTACGGCAGCTATAAGTTAAGGATTGAATTTATAGGTCTTAAATACTCTGATCCCTCAGGTGTGAGGTATCAATACAAGATGGAGGGATATGATCTGGACTGGTCGGATGTTTCGGAATACAGATTTGCATACTATCCGAGGCTGGATGACGGGAACTTCCAGTTTCTTCTCCGGGCATACGGAGCAGAAGGTATTATAACAGAGACACCTCTCTCCCTTGCAATAATAATTGAAAAGCCCATTTGGAAAAAGTGGTATTTCTTTGTTTTTATTATATTTTTTGCCGGGTTGATGGTTTTCCTGATCATCAAGATAAGGGAGCGGAATCTCAGGCTTGAGAAAGAGCGTATAGAAAAGGAGCTGGCTATCAGGACACGTGAGGTGATTGAGCAGAAAGTGGAAATTGAGCATAAAAACAGGGATATTACCGACAGCATCAATTATGCCCAGAGGATCCAGGCCAGCATTTTGCCCCCGATCTCCAGGATTGAGGATAATTTTAACGAATCTTTTGTCTTCTACAAGCCAAGAGATATAGTAAGTGGCGATTTTTACTGGTTTGACAAGGTAACAGACAAAAAATTCCTGATCGTGTGCGCCGATTCAACCGGACATGGCGTTCCTGGGGCATTTATGTCAATGATAGGGACTACCCTGATTAAAGATATCTGTATGCGGCAGGATGTAAACTCTCCTTCATCAGTTCTCGAAACACTGGACAGGGATATAACCAGTACCCTGAACCAGAATATCGACCCCGCAAGCAAATCATCCGACGGGATGGATATTACCGTTTGTGAATTCGATCTTGAAACAAGGTACCTCAGGTTTGCATCGGCAATGAGGCCCATCATGATGCTTCATAAAGGCGAACTGACCTATATAAGAGGTAGCCGTAATTCTATAGGCGGATATTACACAGAGACCAAAAAGTTTGAAAACCAGGGTTACCAGCTTGATCCTGGCGATATAGTATACCTGTTCTCAGATGGTTATCCTGATCAGTTCGGAGGGCCGCTGGGAAAGAAATACAAAATGGTACGACTTAAAAACCTTATAAACGACATTTGTAATAAGCCGATGAAGGAACAGAGCGAGCATGTCAGAAACAACTTCAATCTCTGGAAAGGGGATTATGAGCAAGTTGATGATGTACTGTTTATGGGCATAAAAGTCTGACAGACAATTTAAAAACCATGCACCACAGGCAAATGACATCTATTTCTGCCCTGGTTATTAAATGATCGGCATAACTACTTTCTCCTGAAAAACAGCTGCAGGGGTACGCCCGAAAAGCTGAATTTCTCTCTCATCCTGTTCTCCAGGTATCTCTTATAGGGATCCCTTATATATTGGGGCAGGTTGCAGAAGAATGCAAAAGCTGGTGTATGTACAGGCAACTGTGTAACATAGTTTATTTTGATGTACTTACCCTTAACTGCGGGAGGATGAATCTGATCAACCGCTTCACGCAGGAACTCATTCAACCTGGAAGTAGTTATCCTCTGCCTGCGCCGGTGATGTACCTCCATGGCTGTCTCCAGGGCTTTATGTATTCGCTGACTGGTAACAGCCGATGTGAAAATTACAGGTACATCTTCAAAGGGTGAAATTCTTTCTTTTATAATGGCCGTAAATTTCTTAACCGATCCGGTGTCCTTATCAATAAGATCCCATTTGTTAACCAGTATGACAACACCTTTTTTGTTCCTAACTATCAGATTGAATATATTGACATCCTGGGCTTCAATGCCACGTGTAGCATCAATAAGTAAAAGGCATACATCAGAGTTTTCTATGGCCCTGACCGATCTCATAATGGAGTAGAACTCAATATTCTCCATTGTCTTGCCTTTCTTGCGAAGACCTGCAGTGTCAATAAGCATAAAATCGTGGCCGAATTTGTTATACCTTGTATAGATGGCATCGCGTGTCGTGCCGGGTATAGGAGTTACAATGTTCCTTTCCTGGCCGAGAAGTGCATTTGTAAGCGACGATTTTCCAACGTTTGGCCTGCCTACAATTGTAAATCCCGGGATCTCATCAGGCTTTTCCTCTTCTTCGGGGCGGGGGAAATCCTTTACCAGTTCATCAAGCAATTCACCGGTACCTGAACCGCTTATTGCCGAAAGCTGATATATCTCACCCAGTCCGAGACCATAAAAAACACTTGCGTCATACTGCCGCTGAGAGTTGTCTACCTTATTCACAACAACAAGTGCCTTTTTACTGCTTTTCCTCAGCAAGCCGGCTATAGTCTCATCCAAATCGGTTATTCCGCTTAGAACATCCACCACAAACAAAACCGAATCGGCCTCATCCATGGCCAGCAGGACCTGTTTACGTATCTCCTCCTCAAACACATCATCTGAATTTGTGATGTATCCACCTGTGTCAATCAACGAAAATTCCTTCCCGTTCCAATCTGACTTCCCGTAATGGCGATCCCTCGTTACACCCGAAAGCTCATCAACAATAGCCTTTCTGCCGCCGCATAAACGGTTAAAAAGTGTTGATTTTCCTACATTCGGGCGTCCTACTATTGCTACTATATTGCTCATCGCTTTTTTCTAATAATATTATTTGATAATTTCCGGCCAGGCATAACGCAGCAGGCGGACATTATGAACATCGACTATTTGTAGCCAAACCTTTTAAGCTGATAATCTTTTGACCTCCAATCTTTGTTTACTTTAACATATAGTTCCAAAAAAACCTTCTTTCCAAAAAACTCCTCCATATCCAACCGGGCCGCAGTACCGGTTCTTTTCAGTGCGGATCCACGGCTTCCGATAATAATTCCCTTCTGAGTATCCCTTGCAACATGGATAATCGCCCTAATTCTAAGTATCTTTTCGCTTTCTGTAAACTCTTCTATCTCAATTTCGGTTGAATAGGGTACCTCCTTCTGGTAATTAAGAAAAACCTTCTCTCTTATAATTTCAGAAGCAAAAAACCTTTCTGATTTATCGGTCAGAGAATCCTTCGGATAATAAGGCGGTGATTCAGGCAGGAGATCCATAATTTTACCGAAAACAGTATCAAGATTGAACTTTTCCTTAGCCGACAAAGGTATTATGATAGCTGAAGGCAGAATTTCCTTCCAGCGGGCTACAAGCTGCTCAAGTTTATCCTGGGTACCCAGGTCGATTTTGTTAATCAGCAGCAGCAGAGGTACATCCAACCTCCTGATCTTGTCAATATAGTCCTGGTTTTTAAGTGACTCTTCATGTACATCAGTTACATAAATAAGGATATCGGCATCGGTTATTGCCCTGCGCACAAACTTCATCATCGATTCATGAAGTTTGTAGTTTGGATCTAAAATACCAGGTGTATCTGAATATACAATCTGGAAGTCCTCGCCATTCACTATCCCCATGATCCTGTGACGGGTAGTCTGGGCCTTGGAAGTAATAATTGACAGGTTCTCCCCGACAAGGGCGTTCATGATGGTGGATTTCCCTACATTCGGATTTCCGAGAATATTTACAAATCCTGATTTATGCGTCATAATATATAAGGGATATTGAAAATTGATTTATCTGAGATTTACGTTAAATGTCAGTTTAAAGGCAAAATTATCAACTGTCCTGTTATAAGAATACGGTCCATAACGGTAAAAAATACCAAATCCGTATCCTATGAACAGTTGTTTAATAATATTGTTGATCATCAGACCCGATTCGTAATAACCCTTATCGAGTGATCTGACAGGGATGTTAATGTGGCTTCCCTGATTTGACAGCCGGCCGAAACCGGCATTACTTGCAAAAACCACTTCAGGGCGGAAGTTCCCCCTTCTGAAAAGAAGGCTCCCGAAATTATGCCTGAAAAACAGCGATACAAACTCATCTGAAACAAATTCTGACATTCTCATTGTTGCAAAGCTGTTAGCTGCCTCAAGGGAGAAATTCCGGTAACTGCCCTTTCCGTTGTATAGCCTGTAAAACGGGACATTGCCATCAACCTTGCCCCCCTCAATCATTACCGATGTTTCACCCAGGCTTTTTGTAGTGAAAGTTTGCAATACTCCTGCTGCAACTCTCGTGTATTCATACTCCCCGTCCATAACACCTAGTCCCCGGCCATAATTCAGCCAGACAACAGGAAAATCAGTTCCCATAGAGATCCTGTTTCCCCTGGGAGTCTGCATAAACTTCTCCCTGAAGGCAAAGCGAAGCTGCACCCCTCCCTCACTTATCCTGAACCGGTTTTTTTTATGGTCACCAGTCAGGAAGGCATATTCATCACCAGGAGTTACATTTGAAGTCTCAAAATACAACCTTGTTGTAAAATGGCGCATTAACCTCATAACCAGGGATGCATCGTACTTTTCAACATAATCCATCCTTCCTATCATAAACCGTCTGTAATTCTCAGTTGAAAACGGTGCATCAGTCCTTAAAAACCTGTGAGCACCCCCCTCTTCAACATCTCTGCTGTAGGATGTCCGGAGACTAACATCTCCAGGCCTGTATAAAAACAGGCCTGCCTCACCGCCATACTTTACCTGTTTGTCTCTTAAACCGTAACCGATATGACCACCGGCCCATAATACCTCAGATAACCTGTCATTTGTTATCATCTGCAATCCCGGGCGCAGTCCTTCAAAATAGTTGTAATCAATAAGGCTGTTGTAGTCAACATTCATATAGCCCCAGGGAATGTAACCTGTTGCAAGTGCTTCAATTATCTTAAGGTTCCTGTCAAAGTTTGCCTCTTTACCAATACTGTCGATAACATGGTAAGTATTTATATCCTTGTCGGAAAGGGGTTCAACCCGGTATTCTTCCCAGAATAGCTCATCCTGCAGATGCGCATCAGGTGAAATGGCTAGTTCAACATGGTTGAACCGCCACCGGTTCAGTTCCGGCCCTATAACTATATCCGAAAAATATGCCTTGCCAATACCGGCAAGCCTGTATTTTACGGGAGAATCAGAATGTACTCCCTCCCTGCCAAGAATTATATCGGTATTCAGTTCAGACGGAAACCATTGTTTATCGTCAACAAACCGGTAGTTCTGATGTATCCTTATTGTGTAAAAACCTGCTGGTTCATAAGGCTCTGCAATAACATTCTGCACCGCATAGCCATTGGTATTTATATAAACCACTCCCTGAAGTCCGTCAAAATTCCGGTTCGGATAAGGCTTGAATGATATTACATAGAGCGTATCGTTCTGTTCGGTAAACATACTGTCTTCAAGGATGAATGAGTATCTTGAAGTGCTCCCCCTGCTGATTGGATTCAGGTAACTCCTGTCAAGAAGAGATATGAAATCCTCATAAAATGTAAAAGACTGCAGCTGGGTAGCGAGTAAGGAAAATGAAGGATCTTTGAATCCGCTAACTCTTGAGGCCACAACCTGCTC
>SKND01000076.1 GCA_007120695.1 Bacteroidales bacterium
AGTACTACAGTTGATGTAGAGATATTCGGATACGATTTTAATGTAACCAGCGGCCTTGCTGAAGAGATCAGAGCCAGAGTAGAGGAGATACCCGGTGCCGAGGATGTTCAGGTCAGCCGCAAAGATGACAGGCCTGAGCTTCAGATTGTACTGGACAGGCAGAAACTGGCTCAAAATGGTCTTAATACCGCTATGGTCGCATCGGCTATACGTAACAGGGTAGCAGGTATGACAGCCTCGCTGCTTAGGGAAGAGGGTGACGAATTTGATATTATTGTCAGGTATCAGGAAGATTTCAGAGGTTCCATTACCGACATTGAGTCTTTTATGATAACAAATGCTATGGGTAATAAAATTTCGCTAAGCGAGATTGGAGAAATTAAGGAGTACTGGAATCCTCCCAACATTGAACGGAAAAGGAGGGAGCGGGTGGTTACTGTATCAGCAGTACCTTCAGGGATGGCACTTGGGGACCTGGCGGCAGAGATAAACTCAATTGTTGCAAACACAGAGATACCGCCGGGAGTAATGGTAAATGTTGGCGGTGCTTACGAAGATATGATGGATTCGTTCATGGATCTTGGGTTGCTGCTTGTTATAAGTGTGATACTGGTTTTTCTGGTAATGGCTTCACAGTTTGAATCGTTCGTGATGCCCTTTGTGATAATGTTCTCCATACCATTCTCATTCACCGGAGTTATACTGGCTCTTTTCATTACAAACACAACATTAAGCGTTATTGCGGCACTGGGAGCCGTGCTTCTTATAGGTATTGTTGTTAAAAATGGCATTGTGCTGATCGATTATATTAACCTTATGAGGGACAGAGGGTATAATCTTAATGATGCAATTGCAGTTTCCGGCCGGATGCGACTCAGACCGGTACTGATGACTGCAATGACTACAACTCTGGCTATGCTGCCACTCGCCCTCAGCCGCGGTGAAGGGTCGGAGATATGGAGTCCTATGGGGATAACACTGATTGGTGGATTGTTGTTCTCAACAATTGTAACACTGGTTATTGTTCCCGTAGTGTATGGAATCTTTTCTAGAAGAGGAGAGAGGGATAAGATACAGAAGATCAGGAATAAATTTACATTCATGAATGGAAATTAGTTGTGTGGAGCTGAAAACACTCATGTAAAAAATTATAAACAGATGAAGGCAGTAATGTTAGTATTTAACCAGGCAAATTCAGAAAAGGTTGAGTTTATATTTGACAGACTCAAGATACGGGGTTTTACCTGGTGGAGCGAAGTAAGGGGAAGAGGTTCCGAGACAGGAGACCCCCGGATGGGAACGCACACATGGCCCGAGCTTAACTCGGCCGCGATGACAATAATTCCTGATGATCTGGTTGATGTCCTCCTTGAAAAGGTTAAAAAACTTGACGAAACAAATAAGGAGGTTGGGTTGAGGGCCTTTGTGTGGAATATAGAAAAAAGTTACTGAAGAGTTGGGATTTAATCAGAAAACCCCGGAAAGATCCGGGGTTTTCTGCTCCTTGAATATTACGCGGTTACCTGTATTTATGCTGTTTTGGAGAAGACGTAACGGGAGTTGCTATCCGGAAAACGGAGGTTTTACAGCCTGAGGTACCAGACTGGTCAGTCCCGCGATATCAACCGCCCTGTTTTCAGCTACACTTTTTCTCGCTGCAATACCGATAAGAATTGACATAACCCCGTCGCGAATACCGGCCTGCTGACCAAGCGGATCTGGCATATCAGGATTCTTGAAAAGCTTGTCATTCATTATTGGATCACCTCCCCAGTGTCCGCCGGATGCAAACGGGACAGTGATTACCTCTGCCGGTTTGTCGTTGTAAATGCTCACCGGAGTGAAAACAATATCGATATGGTCCTTGCGCGGATAACCCAGGGCCCTGGCTTCCAGCCTTCCTTTGGTGCCGTTAAAGGCAATCCAGTATCCGGAATAATCTGTATCTGCGGTAAGAGAATAATTAAGGTAGACTCCATTGGCATATTTGACTATGGCCGAATGTTTTTCAAAAGAATTTATCTGATGACGGAAAACGCAGTTATCCCTTATGTAACCATCATAATGCTCATTATCAGCATAAAGTCTTCTTAATCGTTCGTTTTCATTGATATTCCAGTAATAGGGACATTTTGAAGTATGGGCGCAGTTCCTGCAATTCTTTCCCCGGAAGGGGCCCTTGTCGCCAAAACGCTCCCGGGCAGAATATGCCTGCACCTGCACCGGTTCCGAATTAATAAACCAGTTGACCATGTCAAAATGATGTGTTGATTTATGCACCCACAATGTGCCTCCCCTGTTTGCTTCGCCGTGCCAGCGCATCATATACGCCTGCAGGTGTGAATGGTTTATTTGCCATTGAAAATCGACCGATGTTACATCCCCTATCATACCTTCCATGATAAGTTCCTTCATTTTTGCCCTGTAGGGTGGATAACGGTAGTTAAAAGTTACGATGCACTTTTTTCCGTATTTTTTTTCGGCATCTATAATGGACTGGGCCTTCACTTCATCGATAGTGAGGGGTTTTTCAACAATAATGTCGCAACCCATTTCCATTCCTTTGTTAACAACCTCATGATGTGTGTCGTCCCATGTTGTAACAATAAGAGTTTCAGGTCTTTCATTTCTGATCATCTCTTCAAGATCTGTATAAACCGGGCAATTAACACCTATCATTTCCCTGCCGACCTTCACCCTTCCGGGATTTTGGTCACACACTGCTACCATTTCAACATAATCTGAATAATCACGCAGGAGATTGTGACCATACATTCCTGTTCCCCGTACTCCCAGACCCACAAGGGCCAGCCTTTTTTTAGCACGCTGTGCTGTTGTTCCGGCAGCCATACCTGTTACAGGATTTATCAGGAATGCACCTGCTGCGGCTGCCCCCGTATTGGCGATAAATTTTCTTCTGTCCATTTTGTTTATATTTAAGTTTATTTTAGGTGGTTATTTATGATAGTAATAATTATTTTAGTTCAGTTTATTGCCGTTAAAAAAAAACCGTCCTTTCAGACAGGGGTAAAATTAAACCGGGGTTCTAATATAAGGTAAAATGATCTTTGAACAAAATTTTTTAAAATATTGAAACCCCAAAATAATTGTTTTTATAAACACGATCATAAATTATGCACCTGGTTCTGATTGCAGGTGCACTGGTTGCCTCAGCGATATTGAAACCCCTATGCCCCTGACTAACTGCCTGACCAGATGGGTGATCAGGATTCCCGAGGCAAGGCAGGTAAACTATTTGCAGGAGAATCTTGCAGGCTTTATGTTTTTTTAAAGGAATAATCTTAATTTTCGGAAACTATTTTTAACTAAACTGATGAACATGCAACTTAATCCTTTCAAACTTCTTGCCCTTATCATTCTGCTTGGTTTAACAACAGAGCAGGCGATGTTATCACAAACAGATACCGGAGAAGAAGGGATTATTTCCCGGGTAACAGTAACGGAGGAGATGATCACCATTCCGACTTACCTGGCAGGGGACCCTGATCCCAACCCGGTTTTTTTTAACGGCCGGAGATACCAGGGGGCCCAGGGAAGGGTATATCCGTATCCTCTTACGCATAACCTGACCGACAGCATCGCGGATAAGGTATATAATGCAGTGATTATTGAAAATGAGTACGTTGAGATATGTATCCTGCCTGAAATAGGGGGTAGAATACATTATGCAAAGGATAAAAGCAATGATTATTATTTCCTTTACCATAACCGGGTTATCAAGCCTGCACTGATTGGTATGACGGGGGCATGGGTCTCGGGTGGAGTTGAGTGGAATATACCGCATCACCACAGAGCTTCTTCCTTTTATCCTGTTGACCACACAATAACAGAAAATGATGATGGCAGCAAAACGGTCTGGGTAGGTGAAACGGAGTGGAGACACCGCACCAAATGGATCGTTGGAATTACATTGCACCCGGGAAGCACCCTGGTAGAAACCACTATAAGGGTTTTTAATACAACCCCGGTTCAGAATTCGATACTGGTGTGGGCAAATGCTGCTACACATGCGAATATAGATTACCAGATATTCTTCCCCCCAAAAACCCGGTACACAACTTATCACAGGAAAAACCAGTTCAGTGAGTGGCCCGTAAGCTACCAGCGTTATGACGGGGCAGACTATACGGAAGGAGTAGATGTAAGCAGGTGGGTAAACCATATAAAGTCAACTTCATTTTTTGAATGGGGAAACATGGGCAATTTTGTTGCTGGCATTGATCATGGCGTTCAGGCCGGCACCGTGATATTTGGTGATAAATATGTTAATCCCGGTAAAAAGCTCTGGTCCTGGGGTAACAATCCTTCGGGAGCTATGTGGGACGGATTGCTTACTGATGAAGACGGACCATATGTTGAGCTGATGTTCGGCTCGTTTTCAGACAATCAGCCCGATTACAGCTGGATACAGGCATTGGAAACCAAGGAGGCAAGTTACTGGTTTGCACCTTTGAAAGGGATGAAAGGTGTCAGGAGTGTTAATGAAAATGCAGTAATTGATCTTGAGGTGCGGAATGACTCCCTGCTGGCTGCGATCAATGTCACATCGGTCAGGGAAGGAGCCGGTATTTATCTTTATCGTGGAGATGAGCTGATCTTTGAGTCAGTTGAGGATTTAAACCCCCAGACACCTTTTATACTTGAAATTCCGATACCAGCAGATGAGACTGAGGAGGAGGGTGATAACAATTTCCGGATTGTGTTGCAGGATGCCGGTGGAAGAGAGATTGCCGGATACGCTGTTCAGGAACCGGGAGACGATCCAATGCCTGAACCGGTATCTTCACCACTGGCAGCTGAGGATATAAACGATGCCGACAGTCTCTATTATGCAGGTTTGCAGTTTGAGCAGTTCCATGATCCGTATTATATGCCGCTGGATTATTACCTGAAGGCCCTTACCATAAATCCACGTCACGTTCCTGCATTAACAAGAACCGGGATACTGTATATCAAGGCCGGCGACTTTGAAGAAGCTGCCGGATATCTCGAAAAGGCTGTGGCCAGGGTTACGAAAGATTATACCGTTGCAGAGAACGGCGCCCCTCTCTATTACCTTGCAATCGCCTACAGTAAAGCGGGCCGTGAAGAGGAGGCCTGGTCGCTGTTCTACCGTGCAAGCTGGGATTACTCTTTCAGGTCACCTGCCAGGTTTCAACTGGCATTGATCGATAGCAGAAAATCCTATTTCAATAGGGCTCTTGACCATTTAAGGCAGGCATCCACTACCAATGCAGTAAGTATAGATATTCTTTCGATGAAGGTATCGCTGCACAGGCTGACAGGTGATCCTGAAAAAGCACTTGATGCATCAGAATCACTTCTGGAACTTGATCCGCTGAATATGCGTGCGTATTATGAAAGATACATTACCACAAACTATATGCAGGCACGAAATGATTTTACCAGGTTGATGCGCAATTATCACGAGAACTATATTGAGCTTGCCGTCGGTTATGGTAATGCCGGTCTGTACGGTGATGCAATTAATCTTCTCGATATTTACAACAGATTGTCAGAAAAGAGTATCGACGACTATCCTGTGGTGAATTACCTGATGGGGTATTATAACCACCTTTCAGGTAACAACGGCGAGGCACAAAAATATTTCACCCGGGCTGCAGGTACGGACCACTTCTACAGCTTCCCTTTCAGATTCGAAACTGCAAAGGCGCTTGAAACAGCTCTTGAATACAATGAGGACGATGCCCTGGCATGGTACCTTACCGGCAACATTTATTATGATCACCAGCCCGCAAAGGCTGTTGAGGCCTGGGAGAAATCAGTCTCTGTGAGCAACAATATTCCTGTTGCATACCGCAACCTTGCCTTTGCATATGCGAACAATGAGAATGATCCGGTTGCAGCTATTGAAAACATTGAAAAGGCCGTATCGCTTAATCCCCGCGATCCGCGATTCTATTACGAGTACGACCTTTACCAGAAATCATTGCAGGCAGATCCGGCTGCCAGGCTCAAGCCATTTGCAGAAAACCACGATGTAGTGGTATCGGATCAGCTCTCAATATTCCCATATGCTGAGCTTCTTACTATTAACGGAAATTATGATGATGCTATAGCTTTAATGAGTGACAGGCATTTTCATCGTTGGGAAGGAGGAGAAAGCATTTACCTGTTCTGGCTCTACGCCCATCTTTTTAAAGCGAACAACGCAATTAATTCCAACAACCTTACTGAGGCCGGACTGCTGGTTGATGCCGCACTCTCTTACCCGCCCAACCTTCAATCAGTCAGCTCCCCATATGAACCTGTAGCCTGGTACTTTAAAGGACTTGTTGCAGAACGGCTTAAACAGGCTGATGAAGCCGAATCTCACTTTATGAACGCAGTCCGGTGCAGATCAGGAGCTCCTGAATGTGATTATTTCGCTGCAAGGGCATATGAGAGGATGCAAAAGAGTATAGCAACACAATCAATTTTCGAGTCGATGATAAAGACAGGTGAAGAGGAACTAATTGCCGGAGAGGACATGGACTTTTTCGATCCGTTTGCCAGGGTGAGATCGAAACATGAGATCCAGGCAAGTGCATATCTGAGGATTGCTTTGGGGTATCGGGGACTGGGTGATGCGCTGAGTGCCGCAAAGTATTATGAGCTGGCGAAAGAGCACAACCCTGCAATCATGAGCCTCGTTTTCGGAGATTGATGCTTGCTGCTGCAGCGGCAATTAGAAGTGTCTGTCCATAATGTCCGCCTGCTGCGTAATTAGTTTTCAGATTATGGCCGGTATGTTCTGTATCAGTTAACAGGTGTTATCAGCGCAGCCCATTTCCCGGTCACCGGAGCGGTTATAGTGGCCTGCCGGCCACCCTCAATGATTTCGCTTTCCATCCACGAGGACTGTATTATGTCCAGCCACCGGATCTCTACTGTTCCTGTAGTTCCGGCAAGATCCAGTACTATTTCACCTCCGTCGGGGAAATACAGGGCATATTGTTTTCCTTCTTCGGCAAAGCAATATGCTTCGTTGGGATCCCGCTCACTGAGCAGATGATTTGAGGGAATGCAGCTGAAAACATCCATTTCACCGGTCAGCATTCTCATGCTCTTAACGTGGGTCTGTGCTATATGACTTAATCCTACCCCAAAAAACAGGGGTGAAGGTCCTTCCCGGTGAAACCTCGATGAAGCGAGTCCCCCGAAAATATTCCTCCAGAACCTTCTTGTTCCCTCCTCTACACTCGTGGTCCAGCTGCCAATATCGCCCCCGTATATCTTTACATTGTTCAGGGGTTTAGGAAAGTCAGTGATCTGATTGCGGATGTAGATTATCTGATCATAATGCCTCTGGTCATTATTTGCAGTGTTCTGGGAGATCTCAAAAAAGTCATAATGTATACTGTCGTGCAGTAAATTGACCTGTTCTTCAGAGTTGAAATTGCTGTTACGGCGCATATCGGCGAGAAATACTTCTTTCTCTTCCTCTTTAGCCCTCAACCTTATGAAATTAGCCCAGTATTCACCCCATTCTGCAGGCTCACCTATCTCGTTGTTCATGCAATACAAAACATTGGGATAATCGAGGGATATGGACAGCAACTTATCAACGAATGCTTCCTGGTAATTTCTTATAAGGGGTACATCTTTTAATTCAGGTACCGTATGGAAAAACAGGTGGTCAGATGGTCTGGAACCGGAATGGTATTCAATATCGGTCGCAAGACCCGATTCCTCAGCAGTGTAGTTTATGTTGAGCATGGGGTTATAGGGGCAACTTTCCCATCCTACATTTTCAGGCCCGTAGCCTATAGGGGCTTCGGTCATGAAATAATCCCACGGATCCCATATCTCGACCTGCACAATTATATCTCTTTCAAGACAAAGTTTCAGCAGGTTTTCAAACCGTCGCCAGTACTCTTCATCCCACTGGTCAAGATCATACAGGCCGGTTTCAAGCATTTTGTGAGGCCAGGGGTTTCCGGGATTGCGGCTGCTCATGGTATTCCTGATGTAATTTCCACCAACCATCTTCAGCGTATCCAGGTGTCCGGCGAGACCTTCGGGATGGTTGAAAAGATTATCTTCCCGTGATCCGCCAAGCAGCAACACCGGTTCACCATTGTATTCCCAGTAATAAGGATTTTCACTGTATATTTTTATCCTTCCTGGCATATCATTTTCCACTGCCGGTTCACATGAAGTAATCACCAGTGTAGCGGTAAAAACGAAAATGATGATTCTGGATGCATAGTTCATATTTTTGGTGTTTGTGTTTTATTAACAGGTACTTACAAAGTAAATCAAGTTTGTGTTCTGGTTCTGTCAGAGTAAAATTAACAATTTATTACATGTTTGTCAATAACTCATCTGTTTCGGTAATAGACTATCTGTTGAATTATGATTCCGGTTTTTTTCATTAATTATAGTAATTTTGCACCTGTTAACCTGTTTAATAATTAGAAAAAATCTTAGGATATGTGCCATATAGCTTCAAAATCATTACTTTACCTTGTTCTGCCGGCCCTGTTGTTTTCATGCAACTCCGGTCAAGGTGATATGAGTCCTTCTGAATATGCTGACCATATTGAAGAATGGGACTCCGTCAGGCTTCAGCGGCTCAAGTCTCCCACGGGATGGGTCAATCTGGCCGGCTTGTTCTGGCTGGAGGAAGGAGCAAACAGTATCGGAGCGGCCGGAACCAATGATAAAGTGTTTCCGCGCGGACCAGAGGAGATTGGTGTGATGATGCGCAGTGGTGACAATGTTACCTTTACCCCTTCCGGGGAAATAAACATAAAGGTTGATGGTGAGCTTGTCAGCGAAGCTGTAAGAATATTCGGAGAAGAGAGAGAAGGTGAGTTGCTGACAGTTGATTCTCTCGGGTTTTTTATAATACAGAGGGGAGAACGGATAGGGATAAGGCTGCGGGACTATATTCATCCCCGTCTCGATGAATTAGAGCGCATTGACAGGTATCCACCCGATCAGGACTGGATTATTAAAGCCAGGTTTGCCGAGCCGGAAGAGGAACTGACCATCATGGTGCCCGATGTTCTTGGAGAGATAAATGAGGAAAAATCTCCCGGCATTCTGGAATTCGAATATGAGGGAGAAACACGGAGGTTATACCCTACAGGCAGTAAAGAGAGTCTTTTCATAATTTTTGCCGATGATACCAATGCACTTGAGACATACGGGGGAGGACGGTTTTTAAGTGGCGGAGCAGTTGACGATGACGGATATGCATATCTTGATTTCAACAAGGCCTATAATCCGCCATGTGCCTTTTCACCCTGGGCAACCTGTCCCTTGCCTCCACGGGAGAATTTCCTGCCATTTGGAATAACAGCAGGGGAGAAGGCTGCTCATTATTAACCATACCTGGTTTTAGGGTGAAGCTCCGCCAGGAAATTACCGCGATCAAAAAAAAACCGGGTTTACAAGTTAATCTAAGCCCGTTTTTTAATAATAAAATCCCGTTAATACCTATTTAACGGGATTTTTGCACAACATGGCAATTAATATTTACTTTCAATTAAAAATCTACGCCCTTAGTTAAGGGGCCATATGGCAGAAATATACATTAATTTTTTTTCAGCCAATTTTTTACTATTGTTTCAGAGAAGTTCCGTTATTTTTCAGGGCCTTTCCAGTATTTTAATACTGATGCCCCTTATTGCCTGCCATCCGGTTCTGTCGGTAAGCCTGACCATCAGATGGTAATCGCCTGAATCTGCCCCTTCCGGTATGTCAATCACCCGGTTGGCATTGTACTCTTTCAGACCTTCAGGAATATCAAACTGCTCTATGAACAGGAAGGGGTTTACAGGGGTTTTAACAGGATCCATCTGGCAATCGGCCACATCGGTGCTGTGAGAGTGATGATCAAAGTTATGATGTATATCAATGGAGTATGAACCAAGCTCATAATTGTCGGTAAAAAGGGC
>SKND01000237.1 GCA_007120695.1 Bacteroidales bacterium
CAGAAGAAATGTACATGAAATTTTTTAATCTGAATTTTTCATCAGACTAAGTCATTAAAATGTAAAAACTGGTTACATGAAAAATCGACGCAGTCAAATTAAACACAGACAGATGAAATGTAAATGTATGAATAGCTTTATAAAACCTACCTTTTTAATGGTTTTTATTAACTTTGTTTGTTTTTTATTTGTGTAAATAATGGTTATAAATTTAACGGACAATGTGCTAAACGGATTAATTTATAATCTTAAAAAAATGCCTGAGCCTTTGAACTTTCGGGACAAAATTTGTTTAACTATAAAGATACCTGGACACAGAAATACATCATGATGTGAATACTTATTTATTAATAAGGCTAAGGCATCAATGTGTGATTTACTCGTAAAATATAATTCATTGATTATTAATTTTATATCTAATAAAACCGGATGGGAATGAGACATTATTTTTCCGCGAAAGCAAAATTTCTGCTCATAATCTTACTGATTGCAGTGCTAACAGCCATTGATGCTGATTCACAATCAAGGAGGGGTAACAGCAGCCGATTGAGTGTTTTTCTTGATATGCCGGGCTGGGCAGATACGGATTATATCCGGCAGGAAATTCCACTGGTTGAATATGTAAGGGACCGTGAGCTTGCTGATGTGCATATTATAATGTCCAGGCATAGCGCGGGTACCACCGGGGCTACTTACAGCATCTCTTTTATTGGATACGGAGGGTTTAAGGATAAGAACTTTGAACTTACATACTGGGCTCCCTCTTCCAATACGTCGGACGAAACAAGAAGGGGATACAGTGGAAAGATCAAAATGGGACTTGCTCCTTTTATTGCGGAGACCGGTCTTGCAGAAAGGATGCAGATAAGCTATGAAGCTCCCCTCTTTGAGGCTGATGTTGAGCTTGATGAGATCACCGATCCCTGGAACCAATGGGTAATAGAGATATATGGCGGAACCAACTTCAACAGGGAGGAGACAAGCAACTCCCTTCACATCAGGTACGGCATATTTGCCGACAGGATAACCACCGAATCCAGGACCCGGATAAGGCCATACAACAATTATAATGAGAGGAATTTTAAAACCGGCGACGGCACTATAACCTCGGTGGCCCACAGGGGCGGACTGGATAGCTATCATATTGTCAGTATAGCCGATCACTGGGCATTGGGAGTCTTTGGAGATATATTCTACAGTACTTTTGATAATTTAAAGTTCAGCGGCGAGGTTTCACCTGCAATAGAATTCAGTCTCTTTCCTTATGAGGAGGCTACAAGGAGGTCAATAACTTTTGCGTGGAGGGTTGGCGCCGGTTACTATGCATATCATGAAGAGACAGTGTTTGATAAAATGGAAGAGGTGCTTTTTGGCCAGGCACTGGTAGCTTCGGTCAATTTTCGTCAGCCGTGGGGAGATATCCGGGCGGGAATTATAGGGTTTAACCATTTTCATGACTTCCGGTCAAACCGTGCAGAGTTTTTCTCCAATATGAATCTGAGGATTATAGAGGGGCTCTCTTTGAATCTCACAGGCAATTTCAATTTTATCAACGACCTGGTGGCAATTCCAAAGGCTGACCTGTCACTTGAAGAGATACTTCTTGAGCAGCGCCGCAGGGCGACAAGTTACCGGTTTAGCGGGAGTATCGGGTTGGCATATACCTTCGGTTCAAGGATCACAGGAGTATTCAATCCCCGGCTCAGCATGTAGCTATGCAGAATGCTGACCGGAATTGCAAAATTGTTTTTTGATACCTTTTATAAGACAACCAAATTATATTAAAAGCTATGTTTGTACGAACAATCATAATCAGCACACTCTGCCTGGCTTTTTCTTCCTGCAGTTCACAAGAGCCCGGGTGGAAACTGGTATGGAGTGATGAATTTGATTACACCGGATTGCCTGATCCATCAAAGTGGACATACGATACCGGGTATATTGCAAATAATGAAAAGCAGTACTATACAGAGTCACGAACGGAGAATGCCAGGGTAGAGGATGGTCATTTAATTATTGAAGCCAGGAAGGAAAAGTGGGAGGGTTTTGATTACACCTCGGCAAGGCTGGTGACCCGTGAGACTGCTACATGGACATACGGAAGGTTTGAAACAAGGGCCAAACTTCCTACGGGTACAGGCACCTGGCCGGCATTCTGGATGCTGGGCACCAATATTCGTGAGGTTGGCTGGCCCGCATGCGGAGAGATTGATATAATGGAGAATGTAGGATTTGACCCGAAGGTTGTACATGGTTATGTACATACAGAAGCCTACAACCATACAAAGGGGACACAACGCGGGAGTTCGGTTAAGCTGGACCGACCATGGGAGGAATTTCATCTCTATGCTGTGGAGTGGTTTGACGACAGGATCGATTTTTTTGTTGATGACCATAAATATTTCACTTTTGAAAAGGAGTCGGACAACGATGATGTCTGGCCGTTTGACAAACCACACTATCTGTTGCTGAACCTGGCAATAGGGGGGAATTGGGGCGGTCAGCAGGGGATTGATGACAGCATATTTCCTCAACAATACATAGTTGATTATGTAAAGGTTTACGAGTGGAGGTAAATTTAATTCTTTCTGTTTTTTGAAAATAATAAAAAAACAGTACCTTTGCACACCTAATCAAATAACCGGATCATAATATCATATAAATAATACTTTTTGTCATGAAGAGGACATTTCAACCATCAAACAGAAAAAGAAAGAACAAGCACGGATTTCGTGAAAGGATGGCCACTGCCAACGGGCGGAGGGTGCTGGCAACAAGAAGGGCCAAAGGCCGTAGTCGCCTGAGTGTTTCGGATGAGCCAAGGCATAAAGTCTGATCCGGTTGCAAGACCGTTGTTTAAGCAGATAAGAATAATCACAATATTAGAAAAAGAGAGAGAGGCTGACCTTTTAGGACAGCCTCTCTCTTTTTGGCTTTACTGCCAAACCTGCCAATCTCTGCATACCATGCAGCCAGGCTTATTGTTTAACAGGAATATTCTTCAGGGTTTCAACCAGGAAAACCCAGAATTTCTCTACTGACTCAATGTGGACCTTTTCATCGGGTGAATGAGGGTATCTGATCGTGGGCCCGAAAGAAATCATATCAAGTTTGGGATAAGCTCCTCCTATCAGTCCGCATTCAAGTCCCGCATGGATGGCTTTGATTTCGGGAATCTTTCCGTAAAGTTCATTGTAGACATTCCTCATCACTTGCAGTATCTCTGAGTCCATATCGGGTTTCCAGCCGGGATAGGCTCCGCTGAAATTAATATCTGCACCGGCAAGTGAGAAAAGTGATTCCATCATTCCTGCGAGCTCATCCCTGGAGCTGTCTACCGAGCTTCTCATAAGGCATTTAATAGTTGCTTCACCTTTTCCGGTATTGACACTTGCGAGGTTTGTTGATGTTTCAACCAGTCCCTGCATGGAGTTGCTCATGCGCATCACCCCGTTGGGGCATGCAATAATACCGTTTATGAGCCGCCTGCTTGTTTCCGGATCAATCATGCTGGTCGGCGCATTGCGCTTTTCTATACTTATATTAAGGTCCGGCTCAACGGCAAACAACTCATTTTTAAAGATTCTTTCAAGCCTGTTGACGGCAGAAATAAGATCATCTTCCCTGCCGCCCGGAATTACCAGGTGAGCCTCCGACTCTCTTGGAATTGCATTACGGAGACCTCCTCCATCGACATGGGATATGGCTGCATCCAGCTCTTTTACTGCATGTTTTATTATCCGGAAAAGAAGTTTATTGGCATTTCCGCGTCCCAGCACAATATCGAGTCCGCTATGCCCTCCTTTCAATCCGGATATCTTTATGATAAAAGCAGAATATCCGGCAGGTACAGGAACTTCCTGATAACTATAGCTTATATTGGCATCCAGTCCGCCGGCACAACCTACATAAAGTTCTCCTTCATCTTCGGAGTCCATGTTTAGCATAATATCTGCATTGAGCACCCCCTTTTCCAATCCGAAGGCTCCCGTCATTCCGCTCTCCTCGTCTATGGTGAAGAGTGCTTCCAGCGGACCATGAACTAGATCATCTGAGTCCAGCACTGCAAGCGCGGCAGCGACGCCTATGCCGTTATCCGCACCCAGGGTTGTGCCGTTGGCACGCACCCATTCGCCATCAATAACAGTTTCAACCGGATCTTTTTCAAAATCATGCACCTTGTCGCTGTTCTTTTGAGGAACTATATCAAGGTGTCCCTGAAGAAGCAGAACCTTACGGTTTTCCATGCCGGGTGTGGCAGGTTTCTTAATAATGACGTTACCGGCTTTATCGACTATGGTCTCCAGGTTACGATCCTCTCCGAATTTTTTTACATACTCAACGGCTTCACCCTCCTTTTTTGATGGCCTGGGAATTTGCGTGAGATCATAAAAAAACTTCCATATAAGTGCCGGGTTTAGATCCTTAATTTGTTTGCTCATAAAAAATTCTTTTTTGCTTAATATTTTAAATACTCTAAAGCTGATAATTCATAAATATTAACATCATGATAAATTTCAGCGTTCTGGTGTCTTTATGGTGAATAATAGATCGGTCCCTCTATACCCAGCGGGAGCCCAAGCCATATCCACACCAGCAGCATCGGTATCCTGATTACCATGAATGCAATCGCATAGGGGAGCATCATTGATATCAGTGTGCCGATTCCCACATTCTTTACGTATTTCTGGGCAAAAACAATAACAATAGGGAAATAGGGCAACAGCGGTGTCAGTATATTTGAATAAGAATCACCAATACGGTATGCTGCCTGAGTAAGTTCCGGCGAATAACCCATCAGCATCAGCATCGGCACAAAGATAGGAGCAAGGATTGCCCATTTAGCCGAGGCACTTCCCATGACAAGGTTAACCAGTGAAGCAACAATAATAAATGCGACAAGCAGCGGGCCTCCTGTGAATCCAATAGCTTTGAGCCCGTCAGATCCCTTAACAGCAAGTACACTTCCCAGATTTGACCAGTTGAAGTATGCAACGAACTGGGCAGCTACGAATGCGATCACTATATACAGTCCCATTGTTGCCATTGCTTTGGCAGTCATATCCGATACGTCTTTGTCATTTTTAATGGTTTTCGCCACCATCCCGTAAACCAGTCCCCCGACAAAAAACACAATGAACATAATAGGCACAATAGAGTCATAGAATGGTCTCATGGTCCTTTTTCCAATCTCAGGATCGAACTCACCTCTAAGTACTCCGTCTGCCGGAATTGTTGCCAGGGCAACCAGTCCAAGTATAATTACTATTGAGAAAAGTGACCATTTAAGAGCCTTTCTCTCCTGTTTGGTAATCTCGTTAGTTTCTTCAACAATAACTTCCCCTTCAGGCTGGTAGACTCCAAGCCTTGGCACCAGTATCCTCTCGGTTATCCAGGTTCCCGCTATTCCTACAAAAGGAACCGAAGCTGCCATCAGGTAGTAATTAGACAGTGGGTTGACGGTGTAATTGGGGTCAATTATCTGGGCGGCAGGCTCAGTAAATGCGGCGATCATCGGATCGAGACCGGTGGGCAGAAAGTTCGCGCCAAAACCGCCCGAAACACCGGCAAATGCTGCGGCAATTCCTGCAAGCGGATGTCTTCCCATGCTAAGGAATATAACCCCACCCAGAGGTATCAGCACAACGTAACCAGCATCAGCGGCCACAGAACTTATCATTCCGGCAACAACAATTGAGAAGGTGATCAGGAATTTTGGCACCTTAGATACAAATAGTCTAAGTGCTACAGCTATCATCCCGCTGTGTTCTGCAACACCGATCCCCAGCATCACCACCAGAACAAGTCCCAGAGGCGGAAACTGTGCGAATGTATCTACCATCCTGGTAAGTATCTGCTGAACACCATCTTTTGATAAAAGGTTGATCACGCTGATGGTTTCAACCGGGTTCCCGTCTCTGTCCAGCAGTCCGGCTTCCTTCCCGGGATGGTCGACAGTTACTCCGCCAAAGATCCATGACAGCAATAAAACAACAACCATAAGGATTGCAAAAAGTGTAACCGGCTGGGGAAGCTTATTCCCAATTACCTCAACTTTATCGAGCGCTCTCTCAAAGAACCCTTTTTTCTCTTTTTTACCAGTATCAGAGTTATCCATATTAGTTATGTAAGTTTAATTAATTTGCAGATGTGGCAGATTATCTGCTGTTTAATAGCATCTTTATAATTAAAAGCGTAAATGTAAAAAAAAAATCACCTACCATTGCATATGTTTATGAACATAATTTCCGATTTGTTTGTCACATATATAAGAAGATCAGATACCCGTGATAATGTTAAATAAATATAAACATAAGTATATGATTGCACTTATAGTACTATTTTTGTGTTTATATTCCAGATGTTAAGATTAATTTATATTTCGTTTATAATATTGTTGAGTAAGAATTGATTTTTGAGTTTATAATTTTCACAATTAATTTGAATCTTATGAAAAGACTTGTATTAACTGTATTAACTGTAATCACGGTATTAACTCCCGGGATGTTTACATCATTATATGCAAACCAGGATGATGAGAAGGTAAAATGGTATTCGGTTGAGGAGGCAGTTGAACTCGCGGCCGCAAATCCCCGTAAAATCCTTATCGATATCTACACAGACTGGTGCGGATTCTGTAAACGTATGGAGGCTGAAACTTTCAATAATCCTGCTGTAGCCAGATACATAAACAGGAATTATTATCCTGTGAAGTTCAATTCCGAAACCAGGGACACTATATATTTCCAGGGTCATAAATTTATAAACGAAGGAGAGGGCCGACGGTCTGCGCACCAGTTCTCAATAGCCCTGTTACAGGGAAGGATGTCCTATCCTTCAGTTGTATATTTGAACGAAGAAGGCGAGCTGCTTACTTCGGTACCAGGATTTATGACACCTGAGAAAATAGAACCTATCCTTCGGTTTTTTGCTGAAGATCACTATCTCACTCAACCTTGGGAAGCTTACCAGGAGAGTTTTACCGGATCTTTCAGATAAAAGCAATCTGAAAGGATATAAAAGAGACGGTCACTGCCTTTATAGACTGACTAAATAGTGTCTGATCCAGACACTGACCTTACAGACGGACTCCAAATAGTGTCTGATCCAGTCACTGCCTTTATAGATTGACTAAATAGTGTCTGATCCGGTCACTGCCTTTATAGATTGACTAAATAGTGCCTGATTCAGTCACTGACTTTACAGACGGGCTCTAAATATGATCCACTATCGATTCCACAGAAAATCTGCCGGCAGATTGACAACTTTGCCGTATTGGTTAACTGGTATTCGCTTAACCGCTATCGTCCGGTTTTCATCGGTGATTTTTAATTCCGCCACATCAGGTATCCTGTAACGAAGTGATCCCTGCCTGTTAACAGCTGATGCACTGCCCTCTGTAATTCTTTGCAGTCTGGATGTTTTATTCTCATTATTCAGCTCAAGAGTAAACGGTCTGCCGCTCACATCATTGGATGGAAGTATTCCCAGCGAATCTGAAAACCTGAAGATCACAGCATGTTCAATACCGCTTTCAGCCGGATTTTTACCGGGAGTGTAATCAAAACTGAATTCATGATTGACTTCAAAGACCTTACCGGTAAAGAGGTTCAGGTACTCATTTTCAAGTCTTGCATACTCTCTTATGATCTCCTCCATTGCTTTACCGTCGGGAAACAGGTCGAGATCACCGGAAATGAGCCTGAACCTGCTGCTCCTTAATTCAAATATCAGGTCTGCGACTTCAGCGGCTCTTGCTTCGAGACTTTTGGTGACCGATTGTCTTTCCATAACAGGTACATTCACGAAAGCTGTATCCTGCCTTACCATACGCATTACAGTGCGCGATTCCTCAACAACTCTTGGGAGAATAGAGAGGTCAGTAAAGAGCGGATCAGCGATCTCGGCAGCCGTTGGGTTGATAATTCCTTCAAGTTCCGGCAGCTGCCTTTGATTTACGGGAAGTATAAAGCCCTCCTTTTGCAGTTTGAAGAAGTTGGTAACATGCCGGTCATTTGTTTTCAGTAAATAGTAATGTTCCGGATCGGCTTCTTCATACGTTTCGATATTTATATTCCCGATGCTCCAGGAAACCGCATCACTGTCAGGAACACCCGAAATACCCAGGTACCTCTCGGCATATTGATGATATGGTCCTCTTCTGGTAATTGTCTGGACAGCATCGACGCTGATCCTTACTGTGGTTTTGGGCAAGGAATATACCAGGGTATATTGCTCAGGGTGGGTATAATCCATAATATCCCTGGACGATGTGTTGCGTTCAAGGATCCCCGTTCCGGCACAGCCGGATAAAACACCGGTAAGAATCAGTATAAGAGCCAAATTAATTCTCATAATTTATTGTTTTAATTGTTTATATGCTTTACCCAGACGGGCAGTTATATCACCGGCTATCATTGCCTCTTCCGATAGCTCATAAGCAGCAAGATCTCCGGCCAGCCCGTGCAAAAATACACCGGAAATCGCTGCGCTATCAGCTTTGTATCCCTGTCCCAGTAAAGACAGGATTATTCCTGTTAACACATCTCCTGAACCGGCCGTTGCCATTCCGTTATTTCCGTTCCCATTGAAATAACATGTTCCGTCGGGGGTAACCACCGAGGTTCGTGCCCCTTTTAGTACAACAATAATTTTGTGCTTTTCAGCCATCTCTGTTTGGCTGATTAAACGGTCGTGGCTGGTTTTATGTTGTTTTGTAAGTCTGTCAAATTCTCCCGGATGTGGAGTAATAACAGAGTTTTCAGGGATTAAACCCATCCAGTCACTATGTAACGCAATAATATTTAATGCATCAGCATCCAGTACAAGGGGCACATTAACTGATCCGAGAAGGTCAAAAAGTGCCTGCTGGCTGCGGTAATCCATTCCCAGTCCCGGTCCCGCCGCAACTGCATCAAATTTCTCAAGTTCAGGTGGAGAGGAGAAGCATCTGTCACATTCATCAACACTCACCATCGCTTCAGGAACAGATGTTTGCATAATATCGCATCCCCTTAACGGCACATGAACCGTTACAAGTCCCGCACCGGCACGAAGGCATGATCCGGTGGCCAGAACAGCAGCTCCCATTTTACCGTAACTGCCTGCAATAAGCAGACTATGACCGAAGCTGCCTTTATGGGCGAACCTGCTTCTTTTTATTATCATCGGCTTAACAGAGTTCTCATCAATTAAAATCCAGGGAGTATTAATACTGTCTGTGAACTCTTTGTGAAGACCAATTGGAAGCACTTCCCATTTACCGACGTAACTGTCATTTTCTGAAAACATGAAGGCCAGCTTCGGAAACTGAAATGAGAGAGTATTGTCGGCCCTGATGATGTTTTCACCGGTATTTTTCCTGTTGTCATCTGCGAACAAGCCTGAAGGAATATCCACTGCAACTACTCTTGCCCCTGAACCATTAATATGTTTAATGAGTGATGCCGGTATGCCAGTCAGTGGCCTGCTGAGGCCTGTTCCGAAAAGCGCATCTATAACAAAATCTCCCGGATCAATGTCCGGAAAATCATCAGGTGATGCTATTATCGAAGGTGATATACTCGTTGCCTTCAATCTATCCAGGTTGATCGATGTATCTGGTGAGTATCCTGATTCTGAGGCTAAAATCCAATGCCGGGGAGCAAATCCCTTATCAGTCAGCAGCCGTCCCACGGCCAGGCCATCGCCTCCGTTATTACCTGGTCCTGCAAAGATCCTTATTACCGAATTTTTTGAACAGTTTTTATCAAACCATCCGGCAATTGCCAGGGCTGCCCTCTCCATGAGATCAATGGAAAGTACAGGCTCATTTTTTATTGTGTAAGCATCTGCTTCCCTTACCTGACTGGTATTTAATATTTGCATATCAGCAAAATTAACGAATTTTTCAATGAGATAAACCATTAAACCAGTTCGCATTTTGGCACATAATGATCTTTATTGTTGTTATAGTGGACAATAAATACTAAAATTGCATCAATTTTTTTATGGATTAATTACATGTGTTTATATTTTCCGTTAAGTCTATGACATCTTCACAAAATTCAGATTCAGGATTTATCTCAAAAATGCTTGGAGCAATTGAGAGGGTAGGAAACAAACTCCCTCATCCGGCAACACTTTTTGCAATTTTTGCAGGAGGCACCATTGTGCTTTCAGGTATTGTCAGTCTTTTTGACATTACTGTTGTACATCCGGGCACACAGGAAGAGATCCGGCCTTTCAGCCTTCTGTCAATTGAGGGGATGCATATGATACTTACACGGATGGTTGTCAATTTCACCTCTTTTGCACCCCTTGGTACAGTATTGGTTGCATTACTGGGAATCGGTGTCATGGAGTCGAGTGGCTTTATGTCTACGGCTCTTCGCAAGCTTGTCCTTTCGGCACCCAGGCAACTGCTTACCTTTGCTATTGTTTTTGCCGGGATACTGTCCAATACAGCCAGTGAGGTCGGGTATGTAGTTCTGGTTCCGTTAGGAGCGATGATATTCCTGGCTGTAGGAAGGAATCCCATTGCAGGACTCGCTGCTGCCTTTGCAGGAGTTTCGGGGGGATACAGCGCAAATCTGTTACTCGGAACTATTGATCCGCTCCTGGCAGGACTTTCTGAAGAAGCAGCTCATATTCTGGATGCGTCGTATGAGGTGAATCCTGCTGCTAACTACTATTTCATGTTTGCATCCACCTTTTTTATTGCAATTGCCGGCACATGGGTTACAGAGAAAATAGTTGTTCCGCGCCTCGGACCATATAAGGGAGATGCTCAACCCGAGGAGCTTAATGATATCACAAATGATGAGAATAAGGGGTTAAAATATGCAGGATATGCCTTTTATGCTATCGTTATTTTGCTTTTGTGGGCTACTATGCCAGTGAGCGGCGGAGTATGGGATAATATACCTGGCAGCGGTTTTTTGAGAGATCCAGAATCAGGCGATCTGCTCAGATCACCCTTCATGTCGGGAATTGTTGCCATGATATTTGTTATTGCTGCCATTATTGGTATTGCCTATGGAGTCGGGGCCGGCACACTCAAAAGTAATACTGATGTTATCAATGGCATGGGAAAATCGATGTCCACCCTGGGCACATACATTGTTCTGGTCTTTTTTGCTGCTCAGTTTGTTGCATATTTTAACTGGACAAATCTTGGTTTGATATTTGCAATTCAGGGTGCAGAGGCGATAGGCTCTGTCGGGATGGGAAGGATCCCGCTTATGATCAGCCTGGTGCTGATCTCGGCAGTTATCAATCTTGTTATAGGAAGTGCTTCAGCCAAATGGGCGATTATGGCCCCGGTTTTCATACCGATGTTCATGTTGCTTGGATATTCGCCTGAATTCACCCAGATGGCTTACCGGATAGGCGACAGTGTTACAAATATTATATCGCCAATGATGTCATATTTTGCACTTATAGTTGCCTTTATGGAAAAATATGATAAACGCGCGGGGATAGGAACCATAATTGCCACCATGCTGCCCTATTCCATAATCTTTCTGATATTCTGGCTTGTTATGATGATATTCTGGATACTTATGGGATTACCAATTGGACCCGGGGCTGAATTGTTCTATACGATCTGATATATTGAATCAATAGCAGGGACTGCCTGAATTTACGCTTAGTGAGAAAGCTATACCTTCGTTGATCTAAGAAGCCTCCTTCTAGAAGGAGGTGGTTCACTTTAAGACAGAAGCCAGCGACCCCTGTTTGCGGTTGTGACCCCACAGGGTTTTGGCCGACAGGTATGGTTGGCTTAAAGAGTTGCGTAATGGTTTTGATTTTAAGAAAACTTTTATTTTTTTCTGCAGGGCTGCGATATATTACCAACATATTACCAACATATTATCAACATATACTGACCAGCTAAATCATGCGGCCAATGAGTAATTAGGCTTTATCTGTTTATAACCTTCAGGCTTTTTTCATAGCATTGTTGAAAAACCCTTGTCACGTTTAAGAAAAAGATGCACCTCATAATAAAGGATGTATCCTGATCGCAACTATTAAATCATAGAGTGACATGTACAGTAAACTTTGGCGAACCTACCGGAAATCAGTATTTTCTCTTAACTTTTATACCGGGAAGGGAATTCAGTTTTACAGGTCAACAGGTTTCAGGTATGGAGATTACCTTATAAGTTCATGTAATATTGACAAAATGAGGAGAGCCTCAAAAATTGTAATACGTTCAAATACATGCGATTCAAAGATCAGGCCTTTATCTGTTGGGATCAAGGCAGATAAATTTTACGAAAACATTCATTATTATGATAAAAGTAATTTGCCCGGATTATTTCTTATGCCATTCAATTTGACAGAATTTAATCAGGTTCATTTTCCCGGAAGGATGTATAAAGAACAGGCTATACCGGGGACACCGGTTGCACTCTTCTCTTATGGCCGCCAGTTCGACCAGTTGTGCATCAAATCGGGGATTGTATCTTCAATTATCACAGTAAGCGGATCAAAATATATTTATATTGAATCATCCTTTGAATCAGGCACATTAGGGTCTCCGGTTGTCAATGCCGCCACCGGTGAGGTAATTGGAGTTATTGCAGATGCGGTTCCCGCACAGTCAGAAAAACACAGAAAATTAAAAGAGGTCATTGAAGAGAATCTGAGATTGCTGAAAACGTCAACCGGCAACCTTATTGCAGGTAATGTTGACCCTGTGCAGGTTCTTATGGTCAGCCAGAATATGATCAAACATCTGGCAACGGAGATTTTTGAAAACAGTCAGAGAAACTATGGATATGCTTTACCTGTTGAAAAAATATCAAGATGCATCCGGAATCTCGACCACAAAAAACAACTTGTTTTTGATCCAGGCCCGCAGAATGGATAACAGGCGGTAATAATAATCAGGGAGAGATGCAGAAGATCAATTACCTTCCTGATTG
The DNA here is from genome assembly GCA_007120695.1 of Bacteroidales bacterium. Lineage (GTDB taxonomy): Bacteria > Bacteroidota > Bacteroidia > Bacteroidales > PUMT01 > PXAP01. The sequence goes on from SKND01000237.1 coordinate 12,915, forward strand.
CTGCCTGTGTCAAAATCCTTCATGATATTCCCGATATCCTTCTCCGTCGAATGCAATTTTTCTTTGCAAAGTTTAAGCAGGAAATATGCTCTTTTGACTTTATTGGCAAGATCATCAACATCCAGCTCTTCATTTTCAATCTGATGAAGTATACTTTCTATTTCATTAACAGCATCTTTGTAGCTTATACTCTTCCCGGACATGTCTGTTATGTTTGGTGATTACTGATATCATTGTTTCAAAGGCAGACTAAACCAGAATGTGCTTCCTTTACCCGGCACACTTTGAAACCCGATCTTTCCACCTGCCTTTTCAATAAGTTCCTTGCCGAGGATCAATCCCAAACCTCCGCCTTCTTCCTTGTTTGTACCCTTCCTGCAGGTGTCCCCGTCAATTATAAAGAGCTTCTTCTGAATATCATATGGGATGCCAATACCCGTATCGGCAATTTCAACTTTTACCTCCCGGTTTTTCAGGCTGGCGCTTATTTCAATATTGCCTCCCGGGTTGGTGAATTTGATGGCGTTGTCTATCAGATTCCTTATCACACTTGACAACAGGAGCTTATCGGAGTTTACAATTATCTCGTCGGGTAGTGCACTATAAATACTGATGTTCTTTTTTCTTGCACTGAGGCTGAAAAAATTGATCTCCGAATGGATAAGGCTGACAATATCAAAATCTTCAGGTAAATAATGCATCTTGCCCGTGCTGGCAGCCGACCATTTGAGCAGATTCTCAAGTAATTTGAACAGGTTCTGTGATGATTGGTTTATAATCCCAATATACTCCAGTATCTCCTGTTCGGTCAGTTCATCGAAACTGCTGGAGATCATTTCAGAGAATCCCAGCAGTGCATTGAAAGGATTTTTCAGGTCATGTGCAATTATTGAAAAGAACCTGTTTTTCGTTGCATTCAACTGTTCAAGGGCAAGAGCTGACATCCTCAGCTTGTCGTTGGTTTTCTCGAGTTCACCGATTTTCTGGCCCAGGAGCTTGTTTGTTTTCTGAATTGCACGAAACCGGAAGAAAACAATCATTTTTAAAATAATGAGTAATAACACCAATGCTACAAGTGAAATATTTATATTTTTCTGCCGGGTTATCTGTATTTCCTGGATCTGATTTTCCATTTGCAGCAGCTGGATCTTGTTGTTCTGCTTTTCAGTTTCGAAAATTGCTTCCAGTTGCAAAGTCTGATCAAGTATGGCCCTGGTCCTTAATGAGTCTTTAAGGGTGCTGTACCTTTGCATGTAATCAAAGGCATTCCGGTAGTCACCAGACTTTTTGTAATAACGGTACATGAGGTTGTAGTTATTCCTGATAAGATTCTTTGATGAGTGCCGGTTTGCAATCCCGAGACTGGTTGTAATCCTTTCATATGCCTCTTCTGTTTCGTCCAACTCAAGAAAAGATCTTCCCAGGAGGCTGTTAGCTATGGCTATCGCAATTGAGTCAGATAAATCACGGGCAAGATAAAGTGACTGCATCAGGTGATTTACCGATTCATTGTACTTTTCCTGGCGGTAGAATACTTCTGCTGTTTGCCTGTGCACAGTAACAAGATTTGAGAGATCCTTTGATTCTTCAAGTATGTCCAGTTGCCTGACAAAATATTCCAGTGCCTGGTTATACTGTTTTTTATCACGGTAAAGGTGTCCGAGGTTATTCAAGGTTGAAGAGATAAGCCTCTTATCCCCAAGTTTCTCTTTTGCCTGCAGAGCCCTGTTAAGATAATAGGCTGAGGTGTCAAGCTGATTAAGTTCCCGGTAAAGCAGGCCAATATTATTAAGATAAATACCCATTCGATTGATATCATTTAATGATTCGGCAATCGAAAGGGCAAGATTGTAATTATTGATCACATCATCATGATTTCTCAGAAAGTAATGGACATTTCCAATCCGGTTGAGGGCATCTGCCTCTCCCTGTGGATAATTCAATTTTTTTGCAAGATGATAAGCTCTGGTAGCATATTCCATGCTTTCCTCAAAACTAATAAACCAGAGGGACTGGCTTATTTCGACAAGAAGGTCAACCTCTGCCGTACCGGTTGTTTCTGACAACTGTTCTTTGAGACTGTCTGCCAGGGCTGGTTGTCCTGAAGTTTGCGGAAAAATTGTTAACAGTGAGAGACAAAGACAGCAGACAAAACTGAGTATATGTTTTGCCGGAGCACTGGATATCCTGCTGTTTACTTTTTCTCTCATTTTGGTATCGTGAAAGTAAATGTGCTGCCTTTTCCTTTCTCGCTTTTCAGCCATATTTCGCCACCGCTCTTGCTGACAAACTCCTTGCAAAGAACCAGACCCAGTCCTGTACCCTTCTCATCATTAGTGCCTGCGGTTGTAATATTGTGGTGAAGGCTGAACAATTTTTTTTGTTCTACGGGTCCTATCCCAATGCCGTTGTCAGAAACGGAAAGTTCAATATTCTCCGTTCCCTCCCTTGCAGATACTATAATTTCACCTTTATGATAAGTGAACTTCACTGCATTGTTTACCAGGTTTCTTATTACCGTTGTGATAATGTTTTTATCTGCATAGGCCTTTATTTTTGGATCAATTTCAGTTCTTATAGTGATCATTTTCCTCTCTGCATTGACCATTACCGGATTAATGCCATTGGCGGCAATTTCTGCCAGACTGAATTTCTCCGGATTATATTTTATATTGCCGGTCTGGCTTTTTGACCATTCCAGCAGGTTCTCCAGCAACTGGTAAAGATCCGTTGCTGACTTATTAATGATTTCAATATAGGTGTGTATCTTTTTTCTGGAGAGATCTTTGTAGTCGCGGTTCAGAGTCTCTGAAAAACCCAGAAGCGCATTAAAGGGATTCTTCAGGTCATGTGCGATTATTGAAAAGAATTTATCTTTTGTTGAGTTCAGTTTCTGAAGATTGTTCTCTGTCTCAACAAGCTCTTTGTTGGCAATGGCAAGCTGCATGCTTTTTTCCTTTAGCTCTTTGTTAAGACTTTTCCTGTAACGGTATATTCTCAGCATTACAATCACAAAAATGGTGATGATCAAAGCCATGCCCCCAAGGTAAAGCAATATTGTATTTTGTTTCCGGATCTCCAGAATCTGGATCTCATTATTTTTTTGCAGCAGTTCCGTTTCTGTGATCAGGTTCTGCCTCTTGTTTCTTATTTGCAGTTCTGCGATTTTATTACCACTTTCCAGACTGAAAATACTATCCCTGTATGCATCATATTCTTCATAGCAGCGGAGGGCATTGTCATAATCACTTAAGCTACTGAACAGTTTTGACTGGAAAAGATAGTTCTCTGAAATAATATTCCTGGCGTCCAGGCCGAGTGCCATTTCGAGAGATCTGTCCAGTGATATCCGGGCGCTATCGTATTGTTTCATGTAAATGTATAGTTCGCCCAGATTATTGTAGTTGTTTGCAAGCCTGTATATGTCGCCTGTCCCTTCATTAATTTCGACCGACCGGCGATAGGCTCTCATTGCCTGCTGGTAATTTCCCATATTGGTATGCAATATCCCGATATTGTGGGTCACTGTTGCAACGCCTCTGACAGAGTTTATGCTTTCATAGGTATCCAGTGCACGGTTATAATAATCCAGTGCGGTTTCATGGTTACCTTTTTCATACCAGATGATCCCTATGTTATTAAGGAGAGGAGCAACACTGCTTCTTATAATTTCGTGTTCCTGATATAACTGCAGTGAAAGATTAAAATAATCAAGTGCTATATTGTTATTGTTCAGTTGTTTGTGAATAATGCCGATGTTGTTTTTGACCGAGGCAAGGCCTGTCATATTTCCTGTTTCCCGGAAAAGCTCCAATGCCCTGAAATAACACTCCTGTGCCTGGTCATACAAACTCATCCGGTTATACATACTGCCCTGGTTGTTTAGTGTACGCGCCATCCCTTCTTTGTCGCCGCTACTTTCATAAATCTCAAATGCCTTGTTTATATTATTTTCTGCGGCCTCAAAATCGTGAATATCCGACCTGAGTGAACCCAGGATATTAGAGTAATGTGCAACCTCAGAAAGTTTACCGGCTGAATGGCTCAAATCCAGAGCCTTTTCAACATATTCCAGTGCCTGTTCACGATCGCCCCGGAAATCATAAATAAGGTAGAGGTTATTGTATGATCCCAGAATGCCTTCGGTATCGCCAATTTCGAGCCTCAAACTGAGCGATTGCATATAATAATCATGAGCCTCCTGGTAGCTTGCCATCAGGTAAGCGGCATTTCCCAGTCTGTTCAGTGCGTCTGCAATACCCTGCTTATCGCCCAATGATATTGCCAGTTCATAAGCCTGGTTTGCATAGTCCGCGCTTTGATCCAGTGATATATTCCAGTATTCCCTTGACAGTTCATTCAATATGGAAATCTTCCCGGGGGGGGAAGCTTCTTCAAGTTTTCTTTTAAGCGTATCAATATCGCTTTCAATTCCTGATGCCTTAAACGGCAGGAGTATTAAAATAAGAGCATATACTATATATTTAGCAGAATTTCCCAATAACTTGGACGTTATTAATGATTATTAGTATCAATCCTTATGGTCTTACTGTGTATACGGCCATCATGAAATATTGTTTCCAGAATATCACCTTCAGAGACATCTTTTGCATTTTTGATAACCCTGCCATTTTTGGTTGTTAGTGTGTAACCTTTTTTTATTATGTTTTGCGGATCATTAAGACTAACAGACTTATCAAAGAGCTGGAGCTTTTCAGCTTCCTTCCTTAGCAGGTGCCTGGTGCTTCCCGGAAACAGATGCTTATGGAATTCCTGCTGTTTGTTTTTTAACCGAAGTAAACAATTTTTTATCACGAATCCAAAATGCGAGTGCTCTAAAATAAGTTTGTGTCTGCTCTGATGAATGAAATTCACAGCCGACCGGGCAAGGATGGATCCGGTTGAGTTGAGATACCTGTATTTTCCGTAAATATTGTTCCTGAGAATCGTTGGCAGATTTTTCCCAGCGGAATCAAGAAACTCCCGGTTCTGACTCAGGATACGGGTTACTTCCTTTGAAATCCTGTTTCCCATATTACCTAATATTTGATCCAGATCACCAAACCAGTCGATCAGGAACTCTGCAACAGCCGTCGGAGTTTTCAGATCTGTATGAGAAACCATTCCTGCAACTGTATGGTCCCTCTCATGGCCTATACCGGTTATTACAGGAACAGGAAACTGGGCGATATGAGCAGCAATTTCATAGGTATTGAAACAGTTCAGGTCGGCACCTGAGCCTCCTCCCCTGAGTATAACAACAATATCGAACTGATCCTCTTTTTCAAAAACTGCATCGAGAGCATTTGTAACCGACTTACCGGCATTGTTTCCCTGCATCAGTGCAGGAAAGAGTGTAATCTCGAGTCGGTAGTTTTTCCTGTTATTCTTAATCTGATGAACAAAGTCCTCGTATCCGGCTGCTACCGGCGATGAAATTACTGCTATACGGGATGGCAGGACAGGGAAATTAAGCGACTTGTTCATATTGAAAATGCCCTCTTCTTCAAGTTGCCTGATAATTTCGGCTCTTCTTTTTTCAAGGTCGCCAAGAGTATATACAGGGTCTATATCTTTAATATTAAGGCTGAGACCATAGAGTTCGTGAAATTCAATACTTACTTCAACAAGTATCATCATACCTTTTTCGAGCGACCGTGAGGTGGAGGTTTCAAAATATGGCTTAAGCATTCTCCAGGTATATGCCCAGATATTAGCCCTGCACCTTGCCAGGATATTGTCTTCGCCGGGATCCTTTTCAACAAGTTCAAGGTAACAGTGTCCGCTTACATTCTCCCTTATCTCATTGATCTCAGCAATAAGCCAGTACTTACCGGGAAATGATTCGCCAAGTGTTTTACCGATCATGCCGGTCAGTTCTGTCAATGTAAGACTGGTTTTTTTCATTTTAATCCTCTTTACCACCAACAATAACAACAATCTCTCCCCTGACCTGTATATCCTGAAAATGTTGTAAAAGCCCTCCCAGGCTTTCCCTGAGTGTTTCTTCATATATCTTGGTCAGCTCCCTCGAAACGGAAGCTGGCCTTTCAGGGCCCATAACCTCTGAGAGTTCTCCAAGTAATTTTATTAACCGGAATGGTGACTCATAGAATATCATTGTCCTCCTTTCCAGTCTGAGTTCTTCAATTCGTTTTTTCCTGCCTTTCTTCTGTGGCAGAAATCCTTCAAAACAAAACCTGTCTGACGGAAGTCCGCTGTTTACTAATGCCGGGATAAATGCTACTGCACCGGGAAGTGTTTCCACTTCAATATGGTTTTTCAGGCATGTTCTTACAAGCAGGTACCCGGGGTCAGATATTCCGGGTGTCCCGGCATCGGTTACCAGTGCCAGTGTTTCTCCGGCCTTAAGCCTGGCTGCAATTGAGTCAACACGGCTGTGTTCATTGTGCTGGTGATGGGAGATTAGTTTGTTGCTAATATTAAGGTGTTTAAGGAGTATCCCTGTTTTTCTGGTATCTTCGGCAAGTATGGCGTCTACGCCCTTCAATGTCTCTATTGCCCGCAGAGTAATGTCTCCAAGATTTCCTATTGGTGTTGGTATCAGGATTAACTTGCCCATTTAATGCATCTTATTCAGCCTGGTGCTTTCTTTTTACCAGGTTGACAAGCTTTTTAGTGGCTTCATCATTTTCATCCCAGGAAAAGTTACTCCTTATATAATTCATAGCTTCTTCGAAAGAAGTGCTCTGGTTGAGGCTGTCTATGCACTGGTTGTATTTTTCAGGTCTCCCTTTAAAAAGCTCTTTGATAAAGAGAAATTTCTCATTAAGTCCTATTGAATTCCTGAGGTCAGAAATTGGTCTGGATTGTAACCGTGCAGTGAGATCACTATTCCCCTTTTTATTAGCCAGCGCTCTGTCAATGTAATTCTGGGAGGATTGGTAACGGTCGGCGACGATCTCTATTTCCTGGTTGCCATTCTTCTTTTTGCTCTCCGGGTCCTCTTCATCTTTATCTGTCTGATTTTCGGCATCTCCAGACATAGGCCTTACGGGAGGTTGATTATCAGGCTTTATGCTGTCACCTGTATCACCACGTGTTTTCTGTTTTTTGTCCTGCTCTTCCTGTACTTTGCTCTCAGACGCTGATTCTATATCTGATTTTCCATACACGGGTCCGGGATCTTCCTTTTGTTTATGGACAGGATCGGGTATAATGCCTTCATTTTCGTATTCCCTGTCGTCCTGAACAGTTTCCGGATCTGCCGGCACCACCGTTTTGCCCGAAGTTCCTGATGAATGGTCCGTTACACTTAAATTACCCTTTTCCAGATTCAGCAATATTTCATAAAGATTTCTGGTCTTCTCGAGTGCGAGATCAATATCAATTTTTGAAGGATTATCATCGCTTTCAAGCTGCCTTATTATCAATTCAAGTTCCCGGAGCTTATAATTCAGATTATTTGCAAAACTTTTAGAATACATAACATTATTTACAGTTGGTAAGGCATTTTATTTATTTTTGTAAAATTACTAATTAATTGAGAAAGCAACCGGCATGTTTCTGGAAAATTCAAATAAGGGCAGCAAAAAGAGCGGTTGGATTGAAGTTATTGCAGGTTCTATGTTTTCCGGAAAAACCGAAGAGTTGATAAGGCGGCTAAAGAGAGCGAAAATTGCAAACCAGAAGGTTGAAATTTTCAAGCCCGAGATTGATAACAGGTATTCTGAACATCAGGTTATTTCGCACGATGCAAATACCATTATATCGACTCCCGTATCAACATCCCGGAATATACTGCTTCTTACCACCGATGTTGAAGTGGTGGGTATTGATGAAGCCCAGTTTTTCGATATTAGTCTTGCCGATGTGTGCAATGATCTGGCAAACAGGGGTATCAGGGTGATCGTTGCCGGACTCGATATGGACTTCAGGGGAAAACCGTTCGGGCCAATCCCGGCATTAATGGCAACAGCTGAATATGTGACAAAGGTTCATGCCATATGTATGCAGTGCGGGAATCTTGCACAATTTTCTTTTCGCAAGGATGTTTCCGAAAAAATTGTACTTATTGGCGAGAAAAATGTATATGAGCCACTATGCCGGAGCTGCTATTTTGATAAACAGGGCAAGCAGCGATCGGCCCGCAGTTAGTCTGCCCTGTAAAGTCTTGTAATAACATCAGCAAACATAATAATTAAATGGCAGAATACCGGATTGAGGAGTTGGCAGCAGCATGCGGGGGAGAACTTCATGCCCGGTCAGAAAACAGTATTGTGAGATATCTGCTGACTGACAGCAGGAAATTCTCGTTTCCGGCGGAATCTCTTTTTGTTGCAATCAGGGGAGAGCGTAATGACGGGCATAATTATATAAATGACCTTTACAGGCAGCAAATAAGAAACTTCATTGTTAGCAGTATTCCGGGTGATGCTGACAGTTATACCGGAGCCAATTTCATCGTTGCAGAAAACACTTTGCTGGCCCTGCAAAAGATAGCTGCTATGCACAGGAACTCTTTTTATCTTCCGGTTATAGGTATTACGGGAAGCAACGGTAAAACCATCCTGAAGGAGTGGATATACCAGTTACTGCATAAAGACAGGATAATTGCCAGAAGTCCCAAAAGTTACAATTCGCAGGTAGGAGTACCTTTATCAGTATGGCAGCTTCGCATACATCACGAACTGGCTGTTTTTGAGGCTGGAATTTCCAGGCCTGGTGAAATGGAGTTTCTTGAACCCATTATCAAGCCGGGGATTGGCATTATAACAAATATCGGGCAGGCTCATCAGGAGCATTTCACCGATCTGGAACATAAGCTGGCAGAAAAACTAAGGCTGTTTAATAATTCGGAAACACTTATCTATTGTTCGGATCATTCTTTAATAGATCGGTACATCAGGCAGAATGGAACCTTTAATGGAAAGAGGTTGTTTACCTGGGCGGTTTCCGGAGATGCTGACCTGAAAATCATAAAAACAGGGCGGATAGGGAACACTACGAAAATAGATGGAGTATTCAGAGGTGATGAGTGTTGCATTAACATACCATTTACTGACAGAGCTTCCATTGAAAACAGCATACATGCCTGGGCTCTGATGCTTTTTCTCGGCTATTCCTGCAGCTATATCTCCGAGAATATGAAAGATCTGGCCCCGGTTGCAATGCGACTGGAACAGAAACAAGGGATCAATAACTGTACAATCATCAATGATAGTTATAATTCCGATCCCGGTTCTCTCGAGATTGCTATGGACCTGCTTTCTCAACAATCTCAGCACCAGAACAAAACAATAGTGCTTTCAGATATGTTCGGGACCGGAAAAAGAAGTGAGGAATTGTACAGTGAAATTGGAGCGTTACTGGGAAGGGAAAAAATAAAGCGTTTTATAGGAATCGGGAAAAGTATCGGAATGGTAAGGAGTTTTCTTGAGGGCCGTTATGAGTTTTACGAATCAACAGAAGATTTTATCAGGAATTTTAATCCGGGCAGTTATGATAATGAAGCAATTCTTCTTAAAGGATCCAGGCAATTCGGTTTCGAACGGATCTCCCGTCTTCTGGAAGAAAAGGTGCACGTTACTACCCTTGAGATTAACCTGGACAACCTGGTTCAGAACTATAATTATTTCAAAACCAAACTTAAACCGGAGACCAGGATAATGGCTGTAGTAAAAGCCTTTTCCTATGGAAGCGGAAGCTATCAGATCGCCAGTGTTCTTGCCTACAATCTTGTCGATTACCTTGCCGTTGCATTTACAGACGAGGGTGTTAATCTGCGAAGAGCTGGCATTACACAACCGGTGATGGTTATGAACCCGGAACCCCATGGATACCCTGGCATGACAGATCATCTGCTTGAACCAGAGATCTATGGATTCAGGGGACTGGAGGGATTTATTGAGCATTTGCAGAAATGGGGAATTAATGACTATCCGGTTCATATAAAGCTAGATACAGGTATGAACAGACTTGGTTTTTCAGTCAGTGAAACTCAGGAGCTGATAAAGATTCTAAGCACATGCCGGAATATCAGGGTCAGGTCCCTGTTCTCTCATCTTGCAGCGGCCGATGATCCTGAGCATGACAGTTTTACACGTGAACAGATATCAAAATTCGGGTCTGTGTCTGATGAGATTTCCGGAGCACTTGGATACCCCGTGCTCAGACATATTCTGAATTCAGCCGGGACTGAACGGTTTCCTGAAGCACAATTCGATATGGTGAGGCTTGGAATTGGCCTGTATGGAATAAGCGCTCTGAAAGATAATAAACTGGCCTGTGTCAATACATTTAAAAGTAATATTTCACAAATCAGGATTGTTCAGGCGGGGCAAACAATTGGATACTCAAGGGCCTATAAGACTGCAGGCGAATCAGTCATCGCAATAGTTCCGGTTGGTTATGCCGACGGACTGGACAGGAGGCTTGGCAACGGGAAGGGCAGGATGGTGGTAAACGGGATAACGGTTCCAATAGTGGGTAATATTTGTATGGATATGTGTATGATTGATGTTACAGGAGTTGGAGCAAAGGAGGGGGATGAGGTAATTGTTTTTGGAGAAGACTATTCCATTGCCGATATTGCAAAAAAATTATCAACAATACCTTACGAGGTGTTTACGAATATCTCCGGAAGGGTCAAGAGGATCTATATCCGGGAATAAACAGGACTAAAATGCCACAAATATCAGCAGTAGTTATAACCTTCAATGAGGAAAGAAATATTGAACGTTGTCTCGAGTCGTTGAGCAATGTTGCCGATGAAATAGTTGTGGTTGATTCTTTCTCAACCGATAAAACTTTGGAGTTATGCCGCAGGTTTAATGTGAAATTCTTCCAGCATAAGTTCAGGGGTTATATTGAGCAGAAAAATTTCGCAGCCGCCAGGGCTACTCACCCGGTCATAATTTCTCTTGATGCCGACGAGGCCCTGTCGCCTGAGCTGGAGCAGTCTGTGCTTGAAGCAAAGAATAACTGGAAAGTTGACGGTTATTACTGTAACCGCCGGAACAACTATTATGGGAAATGGATGAGATATACAAGCAGGTATCCTGACAGGAAGCTTCGCTTATGGGATAGAAACAAAGGTGTATGGGGAGGCACTAATCCACACGACAGGGTTATTATGGAAAAAGGATCAAAAACAGTTATTCTCAACGGAGATCTGGAGCATTATCCCTATTCTACAATTTCGGAGCACATAGCACAGGTAAACAGGTTTACAGATATCGCAGCAAGATCGTATTATGATCAAAATATCGGATCAGGGTATCTTAAGATAATAGTTCATCCCCTGTGGAAATTTTTCAGGGAATATGTAATAAGGAGAGGATTTCTTGATGGCTTTAACGGACTGGTTGTGAGTGCTGTGACCTCCTTCGAGACATTTCTTAAATATGTTAAACTGAGACAACTATACAGGAGACAGTGACCGGTGCCCGCCAATGCAGGAGTGAAGTGCCGGAAGGGTATTAATTACTGAGGTTGATTACTGAAAAAGGTCAGTGCATATTTTCGAGATCAGGGGATAATCAATGATCAGCCGTGTTCGCTTATTTTTTCCAGTTTTTCGGGGTCGACAATCTTTATTTTCCTGCCGTCAATTTCAACCACTTTTTCAGAGGCGAAGTTTGAAAGAGTTCTTATTGCATTTGATGTAGTCATGTTTGAGAGATTAGCGATATCCTCCCTTGACAGATAAACTTTAATCGTCTGGTTGTCCCGTTCCAGTCCGTAAGTGTCTTTAAGAAATATTAGCGATTCAGCCAGTCTGCCCCTTATATGTTTTTGCGTAAGGGTAACTGTCCGGCTGTTGGAGAAACCAAGCTCTGTTGCAAATGATTTGATTATACTCAATGAAAGGTAGGAGTTTGATTTTAGTACTTCGAACAATGATTCCCTGTTGATAATGCAAATGGTGGAATCTTCAATAGCCAGAGCGGTAGCCATATAATTCTCCTCTGCAAAAAGGGCCCTGTAGCCAATAAAACCCACGGGCTTTGCCATCCTTACAATTTGCTCCCTGCCGCCTATTCCTTCCTTGAATATTTTTACCTTCCCGGCCGACAAACAAATCAGTCCGTTAGGTTTCTCTCCCTCACGGTAGATCGTATCACCTTTGCGGAAGTAAAGACAGGTATGCTGGTTGGAAAGAATTTCCTTCTCCTTCTCTTTTAATTCATAAAAAATTGAATCTGCATTGTTAATGCAATGGTTACAGATTATATCACTCATAACTCGACATATTGGATCATTCTTGCAAATATACATTAAATTTTTTCTGCGAAAATTACACACAGACGCATGAAAAAATTTGACTTCGTCGATTACACATGCATTATTCAGTTGTTTTTGAATTGTTAGCATGATGTGTAATTCATGTTAAAGCGCAGCGTTTCATCCTGTAAGTCAAAATTTTGCAACCAGCGGCATCCGCCTTCCCCTTCCGAAGGCCTTTGAAGATATCCTTAAAACAGGGGGTGACTGATGTCTTTTGAATTCGGATGAGTTTACCAGATGAATCACCTTTTCCACAATTTCACTGTCAAAGCCCTCTTCAATTATAGCCGATGAATGCTTTTGCTGTTCTATGTACCTGAACAGGATCTCATCCAGAATATCATATTCCGGCAGAGAGTCCGAATCTTTTTGATTTTCCTTAAGCTCTGCGGTGGGAGGACGTGAAATGGTAGTCTCCGGAATAATCTCCTCATTGCGGTTTATGTACCTGGCAAGCTCATAAACCCGGGTTTTATAAAGATCGCCCAGAACTGAAAGGGCGCCGATCATGTCGCCGTAGAGTGTGCTGTAACCTACTGCCGATTCACTCTTGTTGGATGTGTTTAACATTATGAATCCTAACTTATTGGCCATGGCCATAATCATGCTTCCTCTAATCCTTGACTGTATATTCTCTTCAGTTGTATCCTCAGGCAGATTCTTAAACATTGGTTTCAGGGTGTCAATAAATGAGCCTGCAATTTTGTCAATACTTGTTTCACTGAAAGAAATGTTTATATTTTCAGCCAGCTTCCGGGAATCTTCGCCTGAAATCCGGGCAGAATATTCAGAGGGCATATAAACGGCATGCACATTTTCATGACCCAGGGCTTCTGCTGCCAGTACGGCCGTTACGGCTGAATCTATGCCTCCGGAAAGTCCCAGGATGGCATGGCTGAAACTGTTCTTTGCGAAAAAATCTCTGATTCCAAGAACCAAAGCTCTGAAAATCATTTCCATAACAGATGTAGATGCCTTGTCCGTTCCATGGGCAGGTGTATTTAACACTTCATTGAGCTCATATACCTGAAAGTCTTCCTCGAACCAGGAGACCCTGTCAAAGAGCTCACCCTTCTGGTTAACAACAAGTGAGCCACCCTCAAAGATAAGGTCAGTGTTTGCACCTACCTGGTTAACCATGAAGACCGGAACGCCGTATTTAAGAGATGTGTTGATGAATATATCTTTCTTATCCTGGATTTTGGACCATGAAAACGGAGATGCTGAAATGTTGACTATAAAATCAGGTTTCATAGTAATCAGCTTATCCATCGGAGATACTGTATAAAGCCTTTTATTTCCGAACCCGTTATCAAAATTCTGGTCGTACCACAAGTCTTCACAAATAGTTAGTGCTATCCTGTGACCCTTGAATTCTACAATATTAAATTCATTATTAGGTTCAAAATACCGGTACTCATCAAATACATCATAATCGGGGAGAAGGGTTTTGTGATGAATGCTTTTGACCTCGCCTTCATGAAGAAACCAGGCAGAGTTATACAGGCTCTTCCCCTGTTTGTTAGGGTTATGTGAAGGAGAGCCCAATATAACGGCAATATTGGTGCAGATTTTGGCAATTCTTTTGACCGCATCCTGGCATTTATCAGCATAATCCTTATAGTCAAGCATATCCAGTGGCGGATACCCGCATACTGTCATCTCGGGAAATACCACCAGATCGGCATTGAATTGTTGTGCCTTTTTTATACAGTAAACAATTTTTGTTGTATTCTCTTCGAAGTTACCTATGTGCAGGTTGATCTGTGCCAGGGCTATCTTCATGATCTTATTGGTTTGTTTGTTGTAAATTAGTCCATTTACGATTTAGAAAAGTATTCCTGCTCTCAATGAAATGGAATTGAGCAGTGCTATGTGTTGCTTACTGGAGGCGATATCGACAAACCGGTGCCTGTATTCCAGTCCTAGAACTAAAGCTGTTTGTCCACCCAGTGAATAGTGAATGCCGGCTCCGAAATGATAGGAAAAGTTAAATCGTTGAATTTCATCCTTCAGACTTTCACCTTCGATTCCAAGGGCATTTATATCCGCCCTTGATCTTATGTTGATATGTCCGCCCAAACCAAGATTTGCATAAATGGTTGTATAACCAATTTCACGTGTTGTAAATTTAAAACCCAGCGGAATATCGATATACTGAAGCTTGTAAATCATTATATTTCCCGGAGCGAGTGTGTCGGTGAAAGCCTCGAACCTGACTTCTGCCGGATTGTTAAATCTTAATTTTCCCCCGATACTGTTTATTGATATACCTGTTGTTAATGCATAGTTACTGCTGAAAAAGTTATCCATTTCAAAACCGGCATTAAATCCTCCTCTTACGCCGGTACTTTCAATGTTGCGAACTTCCGGTTTAAGCCATGCAATCTGGGGGTCAGCAAAAACAATGAATCTTACTCCCTGTGAAAAGGAAGTTACCGGTATTAATAGCAACAGAATAAAGAGTGAAATTCTCAAAGACAAAATTCTCATATTTCAATTTGGTTAAAGTAGCTGAAAATGACCCGGAGTATCCATGACTTCCCTTCAAATTAATCCCGGTGCCTGGTCTTGTATTAGTATCTAAAGTCTTATCTTTACGTTTCAGGCTGTTTTTCCGGAAACCCGATGTTTGCACACAAAATTAACCAAAAATTCGTTTGATTTGTAATTTATTAAATTTTATATATTAATACCGGCTAATGATTTAACAATATTTTACAATTAAGATCTGAGTCTGATTAGTATTAATAAGCATTTGAAAACAAAAGAACTGACATATATGTACAGAGATGAACAAGGAGTATATTTAAGCAAGACTC
>SKND01000233.1 GCA_007120695.1 Bacteroidales bacterium
AATATGACAGCGAAAGCCAGCCATCCATTGAACCAGGGCGGGAAGTCTCATAAATGGTGGCAAATGACCCGATTGCCCCGAAGGAAATATGTGTATTGGAGGGTGGATCTGCAGCAACACCTGTAATGGTATAATCATGCATGTTATTAACCCTTATGGTTCTGCCGACAGGATTTTCATTTCCGAAATATTTTTCAGCAAGTTCTCTTGTAATGACTATGCTGAAAGGCATTTTAAGGACCGTTGCGGGATTTCCTGTTTCAAGATCAAACCCGAAAAAATCGAAAAATGTTGAGTCGGCCAGAATAAAAACCGGTTCAATATAGTGATCGGTTCCAATACCTATATTTACATTTTCTATTTTATGGATCCTAACTACATCATCAACTTCCGGGAAAGTTTCAATAAGAGAAGCAGCCAGCGGAGCCATGGAAGCCGGTGCCTCAATAGATGTTCCGGACAAGTCAAGCCTGAATGCCATTCGCTGAATGTTTTTATTCTCAGGGTGAAACCTGTCGTAACTGAGTTCGTGATCAACCCACATCAGTATGAGTATACTGCAGGCCATCCCTATCGCCAGTCCCGCGATATTAAGCACTGAAAAAAGCCCCCTTTTGGATATGTTTCTCAGAGCAATTAAAAAATAGTTCTTAATCATAATATCTCTTATTAGCTTATTGACTTCTCAACTTTTTGACTTCTTGACTTATCTGACAAACTTAGCTCATCACAATTTCAGCGCTTATCTCCTGCATTTTAATCAGCATGATGTGGTTAGGATTTTCTCTGCTTTCGTATGACGTCAGATTATCTGAATGGTTACACCAATATCAGGACAATTACTAATTATCAGTCTGTCAATGTACGATACAAGTGAGATTACGGGTGATTTGCAATATTAAATCTTTCTACTCGTACCTGAGAGAGCTGGCAGGATTTGATAAGGCTGCCCTGAGAGCCTGCCAGGATACTGTGAGAATTGCAATAATAAGAGCAGCTATTGCTGCAGCCAGGTATAACATAAAGTCCTGTCCGGTCTTAAATACAAAATTGTCAAGCCACCTGTCAGTGAAATACCACGCAACCGGAACTCCGAGAAGTATTGCAATCATTACCCAGCGGGTGAATTCTTTTATCATTATTAATATCACCCGGAAGATCCCGGCCCCGAACACTTTTCTGATGCCTATTTCCCTGGTCTTCTGTTCTGCCATATAGGAAGCCAGTCCAAACAACCCAAGGCACGATATTGCGACGGCAAGCACAGAAAACCATAAAAAAAGAGTTCCCATGCGCTGTTCGGCGCGATACATCCTGTCAAACTGCTGATCGAAAAACTGGTAATTCAGAGGTTCGTCGGGGCATACCCGGCTCCAGGCTGATCCAACATCCTTCATAGTTTGCAAAACCTGTTGGGGTCTCAGCCTGAGATGGAGGAGGGGGGAGTCGTGGGGACTAATACGAATGACGAGTGGAGATATCCTGCTTTTGAGGTCATGAAAATGAAAATCATTTACTACACCTATTATCAACCCGTCATTACCCCACATATTGAAACTCTTACCTATTATATCTTCAGCCCCTATAAAGCGTGCAGCCGCCTCATTAATAATATACGCGGCCGAATCAGTAGCATATTCCCTTGAAAAAGACCTGCCCTGCACCATATCCATCCCAAAACACTCGGTAAAATTAAAGTCGGCATGAAGAAAGTTGAACAGTACACGATCATCCGGGTTCTTACCCTCCCAGTTTATGCCATAGGTGGAATTTCCTATTTGTGAAGGCAAACTGCTCGAAGCGGTAACCAGTTCAACCTCCGGTATGCTTTTAAGTTCTTGGATCAGAGAGGATTTGTTATTCCGGGTAATGGATGTAGTGAACAGGGTGACTATGTTCTCCTTTTCAAAACCAAGGTGTTTGTTTCTCATATATGACATCTGGTCTTTAATGATCATCGTGCTTATAATCAGTGCAACAGATAATGCAAATTGTGAAACTACAAGTGCCCTTCTGAACCCTTTTGATCCTGATTTATGTTGTCCTTTTAGAACTGCAACCGGACCGAAGGAAGACAGAAAAACAGCCGGATAACTACCTGCTATTAGTCCCGTAATCAATGCAATTATCAACAATCCTCCCAGTGTTCTCCAGGTAAGTATATTGAGCGACAATTCCTTGCCGGCCAGGTTGCTGAACGAAGGGAGTATTATCTCTACCAGCACAAGTGCAATGATTAGTGCAGCCAGTGCAAACAGAACCGACTCTCCGAAAAACTGACCGGCTATCTGGTTCCTGTTGCCACCCATCACCTTTCGAAGTCCAACCTCGCGGGCCCGGCGGGCCGATCGTGCGGTGGAAAGATTCATGAAGTTTATGCATGCGATCAGAAGTACTATGAGCGCTACAACAGAAAAAATCCTGACATTATGAATCGCACCTCTTCCCCAGATATTATGCAGGTAAGAATCAGACAAAGGTTCAAGATGAAGTGTAGTCTGCTCCTGGTGGTCTTCCATAAAACCGGTAATTTTTTGTTCTGTTTC
>SKND01000340.1 GCA_007120695.1 Bacteroidales bacterium
CCCAATCATGCTTTTTGCCCCACAAATATTACAAGTGGATACTCTCCATCGTTAAGAAGATACGAGTCATAGATGCCATCCAGGCTTGATTTCTGCATGGTTATTCCGGCATTCCTGAACACTGCATTCCATATTTCCTGGGAGAAAAGGCCGAGCACCTGTTTTTCTGTATGTATGGTCAACTCTCCCCTTTCTCGAATCAAATACACCAAAGTGGCCTCGTAGGTATTGGGATGCAACGGGTTGATATAATTGTTTTCAAATAAAGTCACATGGATGCCGTCCTTTAAGCCGCTGTATGCAAAATTGTTGTTTTGAAAAATCTCTTCCGTTTTTGCAACCACGAGCAAAACACCGCCTGTCTTGAGATGCATTACGGCAGTCTGAATGGCTTGCTGAAGATCCTGCCGCGAAGCCATGTAGTCTATGCTATCCGGAATAACCACAGCGTCGAACTGCCGGTTCAATCGTAATGTACGCATGTCGCCTTCAATGTACTCAATGTCAGGATGTAATTTGCGCGCCTTGATCAGCATCCCCGGACTGAGGTCCACACCGGTTACGGCAAAATGACGTTTGAAGATCGTGTCGTGGCCGCCTGCACCACTTCCTAAATGTAGCAATGTGATTGGCGATTCTGATGAAGTGCTCCTAATAAGGTCAACGTAGACTTTGACCTCATGCTCGTACTCTGCCGGGTCTGCCAGCCAATCTTCAGTCCATGCAAGATCGTTGTATGAAATCCAATTTGAGTCCATAATTATCTCCTTCTTTAATGAATAACAACATGTCTCAGACGTTCCATATAAATTTTTAATTATCGTCATGGATCTTTTGCCTTGGCTTGCACATACTTCCAAATCAGGTATGATCTGAATAAAACTTTTTGATCCTTGCGGGGGAAACTCCGATTTCATAGGCCATAACCAATGCAATATTCAGGAGTTGCTGCCTGACAACCCCATTTTGAATGAATCTTCTGGAAGAAGTGGTTACAGGCAGGGGAAGCTTAATAAATTTCCCTCTTCGTCTTACTCTTTTTTGTATTTCAAGATCTTCCATCAGGGGGATGTTTTTATAGCCCCCGATTTCATTGAAGATACGCCTCCTTATAAAAATACCCTGGTCCCCCCAGGTAAGGTACCTGTTATTTATCCTGGTGAACCGGGCAAAAAAACTCAGCATGCCATCCTCATGGTCGAACCTGGCAAAAAAGCTGCCTGCAGAAATCTTGTCATCGTTCATAACATTTTCTATTGTTTTAATTCCCTTTCGGGGAATAAGAGTGTCTGCATGCAGAAAAAGCAGTGTATCACCCCGGGCTATCTCTGCACCCTTATTCATTTGAAGAGCCCTGCCCTTTTCCGAAGAGATGATCTTTATATCAGGGTATGATTTGCATATTGTCAGGGTGTTATCAGCACTGCCGCCGTCGGCAACAATAATCTCAAAATCCCCCTCCTGGGAGGCAAGATTTTCCAGCAGTAAGGGAATTGATTCCTCTTCATTCAGAGCCGGAATTATTATACTAACCATACATAAATTTCCGTGCTTATCATTGGGCAAGCTTCTCAAGCAATTCTCTGTCTTCGTGAATTATCTTACGTAGATGGCTGGTTAATTCTGCCTGGTCTTTGGTCTGCTTTTGCGCTTCTTGCAAATAGTCAAGAAGGTCTTGTAATACATTCTCTGGAACCGTGTCCAGAAGTTTCTGTATTTCTGTTTTTATTTGCTTACTTGTCATAGTTGCAATTTTTTCCTAAAGATACATCAAAACCTGCAAGATCTGTCGGGGCAAGGGTCTTAAATGAACCACAACAATTAATAAAATTAAGATTCTAATCTGTAACTTCAAATAAAAGTTATTCTTCACCGCAAGGCATGGATGATTATAAAAGTAGTGAGGAGAAAAAATCGGGGTTAAGGCCATCTTCTCCAGTGGTGTATAATTCGATATTAGTGAATTTATTACTAAATTGCATATTAGTGTTGCGTTATCAAAATTAAAGCGCTATATAAATCAATAAAATTAATGCTTTCAAAAGTTATTGTAATTTTTGGATTTCAAAATTAGTGTGATTGTTTTAACTTTTAGTCAATTGATTATGAGGCATTAATTTAATTTTTCAGGAAACAATGCAACATTAATGAAATTGCTACGAAACTATGCAGCATCATATAATTATTATCAGTGCTGATAACTATAAGGTATGACGAAATCAACCGGATCAAATATGGAAAATACGGGAACAGGAAACAGATCCCTGAGTTCTGAAGAACAAATCGGGATATTGGAAAACCATGTGGGAAAACACAAAAATATTCCGGGATACCGGGAGAAGCTTTCCGAAAGCGGACTGTATCCGTTGACTTCCACGAAAGTGGAATTAATGCAGATAAATGTTGGGAAATTATGTAATCAGGAATGCATCCATTGTCACGTAGACGCCGGTCCGCACCGCACAGAAATAATGACCCGGGAGACCATGCAGCATTGCCTTAACGCTATGAATAAAAACGGCATAAGAAAGGTTGATATAACCGG
>SKND01000091.1 GCA_007120695.1 Bacteroidales bacterium
ATAGAGGAATATGTAGTGGAGGCCCCCTGTAAAAAAGATGATGTTGAAGAGATAATAATCTCCAATGCCTGGAAAAGCCTAAAGGAGCAGGAGGGCGGCTCGCTCCCTTACGGTGCCAGGAAGGCCGAAATCCTAAAACGCACCGACTGAACCGGGTCAGAAAACATTTCTGACCTGATTTGCACCAAACAATATAACAAAAAAAATATTCCAAATAACGTCAGACAGATGAAGAATTCGGGGACCTTTTATACCGGACTGTTAAGGCAGATGAAGAATTCGGGGACCTTTTATACCGGACTGTGATTGATAACCTCAGCCCTGATCCACTCCATAAATTCATCCAGTCCGTGATCTTTCCGGCATGATATCTCGAACAACGGAACTCCGGGATTAACACTTTTAAGATCTGCCAGGAAAATTTCGCGGTCAAAATCGGTATGCGACAACAGATCTGTCTTGTTAAGCACAACCGCCCTGGCTTCACGAAAAAGCATAGGATACTTGATGGGTTTGTCGTCACCTTCGGTGGTGCTGACAAGGGCAAGCTTAAAAGTCTCTCCAAGGTCAAAATGTGACGGGCATACCAGGTTACCAACATTCTCAACGAATATGACATCAAGAGTGTCGAGGTCAAATTCCGTAAGGGCTTTGTCTATACTGTTGGAATCAAGATGGCAGCCACCGTCGGTATTTATTAGAACGATGGGAACATCATACTTTTTGAGGCGCTGTGCATCCCTGTCAGTTGCCACATCGCCTTCTATCACGGCAATCCGAATGTCACCGGCAAGGTGCCCGCAGATCTTTTCAAGCAGGGTTGTCTTGCCGGCACCAGGCGAGCTTATCATATTGATCATTGAGACATTTTTTCTTTTCAGCTGCTTTCTTACCTGTTCGGCCATATCCCTGTTGCGGTCCAGGACCCTTTTCATTACTTTTATTTCCATAGCTGTATATTTTTGTTAGATAAAACTACCCAATCATTTATACTAACCTGATAAATCCATAAACATAGAAGTATCCTTGAGCCTTTAAACTTTGGGAATAAAAATTTCCCACCATGATAATACCAGGGTACAAAAATTCATCATTATAAATCTCATTAATGGCATGATCATTTTTTGTTTGAAGCATTCCGTCTAATTTTAGCTATCGGCCTGTTCTCCCTCGATGCTTTTAACAAACATATCTTTACCATCTACAATATCCAGTTTAATGCCTAGGCATTGCGGGCATTCATACCTGGTCTCTTTTAGTAAAAACCGGTGCCCGCATACCAGGCATTGCAGACTGACAGGTCGCACTTCAAGATTCAGCTTTGCTTCCGATGCAATTGTTCCCTCCCTGGCAGCCACGAATGCAAACTCAAACAGGGAAGGTTTTACCTGCAGGTATTCTCCTATAACAACATTTACTGTATCTATACGGCTGATCCTGTTCCCGGCAGCCACACCGAGAATGATCCTGAAAACATCATTAACCATTGCTATTTCATGCATACATAATCATTTTAACAGATTCTGGGTAACTGTTCGCCCGACATGGGATAAACCATCCTGCTGCCGCCAATAGTAGTTTCAAGGACTACTTCACCCGGGTGCCGGCCGGTTATCTCTCCGATAATCGCCGCATTTGTCCCATATGGATGCATTTTCATTATACTGAGCACATTGTCTGCCTCGGCCCCGTCAGTTACAATAATAACCTTCCCTTCGTTTGCAAGATAGAGAGGATCCAGGCCCAGCATATTGCAGGCCGAGGTTACCGACTCGCGCACCGGTATTGCCGGCTCCAGAAGCCGGACTCCAAAACCGGCGGAGCCGGCAAGCTCGCAGATAACTGTTGCGAGTCCTCCCCTTGTGACATCCCTCATCCAGTGAACTCCTTCACTTTTCTGCAACAGTTCACCTATCATGCCACCCAGTGCAGCACAATCTGAAACTGACGGGGTGGAAAAATTCAGCGATTCCCTGGCCGACAGCACAGCTATACTATGATCTCCGGTAAACCCGTTTATTAAAACTTTATCGCCGGGAACCACTGCAAGCCCCCTGTGAATATGAAAGTGCCGTTCTTCCATATACCCAATACCTGTTGTATTTATAAACAGTCTGTCAGCCTTCCCCCTTTCAACAACCTTGGTATCTCCGGTCACAATCTTCACATCTGCCTTTGCAGCTTCTTCTGCCATTGAAACAACAATCTCACGCAAAGTTGCCATTGGCAGGCCCTCTTCTATAATAAAGCCGGCACTTATATATTTTGGTTTTGCACCTGTCACCGCCAGATCATTCACTGTTCCGCAAATTGCAATCTTCCCGATATTTCCTCCGGGGAAAAAAACCGGATCGACTACGTACGAGTCGGTCGTAAAAACAGGCAACAGAGATGAAACAGGTAAAACAGCCGAATCAGCCATCCCTTCAGGAAAAGGCTTGCCAAAATTGGGAATGAACAGATCCTCAAGGAGGCTTTGCATCATCTCTCCGCCGCTCCCGTGTCCCAGTAATATTCGTGTGTTTCTGTCAGGCATAATTCAT
>SKND01000024.1 GCA_007120695.1 Bacteroidales bacterium
AACAAATAATGCGCAATAGCAGAGCAGCTATCAGCCTTTCAGAAAAACTCTTCTTAGATCCTCAATCTGCTCGTCATTTATTGGAACCATCTCGCCAAGAGAGTTGCCCATAATGATTGAACGGGCACTGAACTCGGCAACCTCAAGCCTGTCGAAAGTCTGCAGCAATGAATCGCCGGTTATCAGTACCGCGTCATTTTCAATGATAACCGCCGGGCTGTTTTCAGACAGAATTTTCAGTATTTCAGAAAAATCATTGAATTGAGTTCCAAACGGCAATAATGAAACATCCTGCAAAAAAATCCAGCTTTCGGGGATTGTGCGTACATTGAATATGGAACGGGTTACACCGAAGGCCATAAGATTGTGGGGCTGGGTTATTATGATCGAATTAATACCCGGGTTTCTGTTATATATTTCCTGATGAAGCATTACGCCACGGCTGGCAATTTTGCCAGGCTCTCTTTTCCCGTCCCTTATCTGAACAATATCTTCAGGCTGTATATCCCAGCGTTGTAAATTTGTCGGTGTAATAAGAAAGTCATTGTTCCGCCATCGCCGGGAGACTGTTCCGTAGGAACTGATCATCAGTCCCTGACGGCAGGCCCGTCTTATAATATCACATATTTCTTTACGTCTTTCACGTTCATCAGAGGGATAGGTAACATTTTCCGATTCAGGCAGCAAAGATGATTCCTGATATTCAAATGACTCTATCTGGTTATCATCCAGGTGCCGCAGCTCTCCCAGGCGTTTTCCTTTAAGAATGGTTCGTGCACAAAACTCGAGTGTCTCAAACCGCTGAAACGCATCGGCCAGATCAGAACCGCCCAGCACCGTTCCATGGTTTTCCATGATAATTGCCTTGTATCCTTTATCAAAAGCCGCTGAAATTTTCTTTCCAAGCGCCTCGCTTCCCGGCAATTCATAGTCGGCGTAACCGATAGGACCACATATATGCCTGGCCTGCGCAACAATATTTGTATCCGGTATCTTGCGGACAATACTGAATGACACAAGTGCCGGAGGATGGGCATGGATAAGGGCCCTGAGATCGGGCCGGGACTGATACACTGCTTTGTGAAACGGAAACTCTGAAGAGGGCTTATGGGGACCCGATATTGTGCCGTCCTTCTTTATACACATAATATCTTCGGGCCTGAGCGCACCCTTATCAACTCCCGATGGAGTTATCCAGATATCTCCGTTCTCATCAGCAACCGATATATTACCTCCCGAAGTGGTTGTCATTCCCCGGTTATATATCCTGCTTATTATAAGCACTATCTGGTCGCGGGGATGCATCAGTTTTGTATCAAGCCTGCTGCTCATAATTGTAAATTTTAATATAATACAATCCGGGCAAAACCCTGCAAGCACATAAATGTGTTCAAATCAGCCGGAATTTGAGGCAAGATTACAATATAAACAGGGCCGGCGATTCCAGATCCTCTGTTCTATTCAGTACTAAAATCCCTGATTTTTATATTCCGGAAATAAACAACATCATTATGATCCTGCAGAAGAATCGGACTTTTATCTATTTGCGCAAAACCTCCACGATCTTTAAATTTACTTTCGGCAATGTGCTTCAGAAATTCTTCACCACCCCGCTCAAAGCTCAGGATCATTTTTCCATTTAGCCAATGCTCAACCTGTTTACCACTTGATACGATCTTTGCATGATTCCACTCTCCGACAGGCATATCCTTCTTATCTTTTGCAGGAGGCATTATATCATACAGGCTTCCCTGTACCCTGTTGCCGTTTATACCTTGCAAAGCATCGGGATGCCTTTTGTCATCCAGTATCTGGAACTCAAGGCCCAGGGAGGTATTTTTAAAAACAAAGTATTTAATCCCGCTGTTCGCCCTCTCTGTAAGCTTGAACTCAAGAGAAAGTTCAAAATCGGAAAATTCACTCTCGGTAACAATATCTCCTCCCCGTCCCTCCGAAGGATCACAATAAATAACCCCGTTCTCAATTTTCCAGCCTGTTTCGGGAAACGGGTTGCCATTGGCGCTTTTCCAGCCCCTGGTTGTTTGACCGTCAAAGAGCAATACCCATCCATCTTTGATCTCCTCCCGGGTTAATTCGGGTACCTGGGCTGAAACAGCGCCAATTCCAATTCCTATAAAAAACAGCAAAACCAAATTTCTCTTTTTCATAATTTTTCCGGTATTTGTTTAAAAGTAAATATAACCTGATCTGTTGATCCAAATTTATTGATTATATTTCAATAATTGTCCATAATTTTTCATTAACCATTATCTCCGATATTTTTCATAAACTTCTCTCTCCGGTTTATTAAACAAACCATTTAGTTCAAAGTATTTTATAAGCTTTTCTCTCCTGTATTTTTCATCAACCCCTTTCTCCGCTAATTTTTAACCTTTTGCCAATATAAAAAAACCTGCCGGAAAAATCCCCGGCAGGCAGATAGTCTTTTAGAACCATAAACTATGGATATATCACCTGAGAAGATTAATGTCAGCTATCAGACATCAATCCCGGCAGGAGATCACTTATCTTCATACTCCTT
>SKND01000059.1 GCA_007120695.1 Bacteroidales bacterium
CCACGTGACCTGGTCGCTGTTCTTCGCCGAACACCTGGGCATGTCGTACTGGGTGGATGCGTGGGAGCAGGTGCGCCGCGATCCGCTGATTCCGATGATCCGTGCCATGCGCCGGGCCGTTAGCAGCGATCCGGAGCCGGGTGATACGGACGTGGGCGCTTCGCGGTTCCGGGAGTTGTTCGTCCGCAACCACCTCTGGCATGCCACCTCGGGCTCGCGAACGGTCGATGGATACGGTTTTGCCGGGTCGGCGGCGTACCCTGACGCGGCCATCGAGCTGATTCCGGCACCGGTCCCGGAACCGTACATGGATACCGGACAGCTTTCCACTCTTTCGGCAGCTTACCGGATGCTGCATCCCGGTACGGGGCAGATCGGCCAGATTTCGATCTCAGCTACCCATGATCATGATAATCTCGGGATCGGCGTGCTGGCTTACAGGCGTGCTGGTACCGTGCTGGAGTGGATACCTGAAAGCGCGACGGATGGTAGTGGGGTGACACGCGGCTTTTCCCCCTTTTCCGTGGCGGACGTAGATTCCTTTCTGCTGGTGGTGGCCAATGCCGACAGGAACAGCCCGGTATCCTATCAGCTTGATGTACTCATTGAAAGTATCCCGGATGTGGTGGTGCTGGAACAGAATTATCCCAACCCTTTCTCCGAAGCGACCGGGAACCCCGGAACCACGATCACGTTCAGCATACCGGAACGCGAATATGTGCGGCTTTCCGTTTACGATGTAACCGGCAGAAAAGTAGCGCTGCTGATGGATGGCGAAGCGGATCCGGGACGGTATTCGGTCCCGTTCGATGCGAAAGGACTGGCCTCCGGCGTTTACATATACCGGCTCCAGGCGGGGGGCGTCCGCAAGACCATCAAAATGACGTTTCTTCGATAAGCCACTTTGGGCCGTTTTGACCCCGGACAGAGGTGTAACAGTCTGTTTTTCTCAGTAACTTGGATGAATGATAAAGCGCACGCCACATTTTGCTCTTCAAGTACTCCTGACGGCCGTACTTTTCACGGGTGTTTTGGGAGCGGGCTCGGCCAGGGCACAGTCTTCAGAAGCGGAAGGCCGCATATCGGAAGTGCGTTTTGACCTGGTCGGACACATCCATGCCCATGAACCGATGTCCGGGTTTGAGTCAGAGTCCGGATTGGAGAATGAGCACCCGGATCACAGCATGGCCGATATACTCGACGGCACCACCATTCGGTGCCTGACCCCTTTTCTTGTGGATACTGGACAATCTGCGGAACCGGGGTCCGACGCCCATCCGCATACGGAAGTTTTTCAATCCGGGCCGCGACCGCAGCCGATGCCACTCTCATTCACCGTGCCGACGGATCCGGAAATCTCGGCGAATATCGCCGGGACGGACACCACTGAGGTCCATTCCTACATCTCGGAGTCGGGCCTGTTCCGGCTTTTATACACAACGGAGGGGCCGGACAGTGTCTGGACTGTAGAAACAGGCATCAACCAGCCCGGCATACCTGACTATATCGTGCTGGCTGCGCAATACGCCGACTCCTCCTACCGCCATCAGGTAGAGCAGCTCGGCTACACCGACCCGCTTAACAGCACGCGCTGTGATTCGGCTATAGGTCCGCAAATCGACATTGTATTCGGCGATATCCGCGAGATAAATGGAGCGAAAGTGTACGGCTACTTCGATCCGGTAACCCCTTCGCGCCTGTATGTGAACAGCACGTTCTCCGATCCGGCTTTCCTGCGCAACGATGACGATGACGAAATAGCCGGCATCCCCGGAATCCTTGGTGCCCTCAAAGTCACCATCGCCCACGAGCTCAAACATGCCATCCAGTACGCCACCAACTGCTTCAGCGGCAACGAGATCAATGTCCACTGGGTGGAAATGGACGCCACCATGATGGAGAACGTCGTTTTTCCCAACGTCAACGACTATTACAATTACATCGGCGGCACGGCCGGCATCTTCGGCAACCCTCAGACGCGTTTCCCGCGCGCCTACAGTCACGTCACCTTCATGCTCTACTATCACGAGGATTTCGGTCCCGGTTTCTGGGTGGATGTGTGGGACGTGATCGGGGAGGAGCATCTTTCCGGCCGTAATATCCCGATGCTTGCAGCGATGGAGCGGGTAATCGAACAGCGCAGGGATGATGGAAATCATGATCATAACTCAACCGGAGACTCCATCCCGGATCTCGAGCAGTCCCTGCTTCGCAACTACCTGTGGCACCTGGCGTCGGGTAACCGGTCCCTGTTCAGCTACGGTTTTTCAGAGCGGGATAACTATCCAACAGCAGAGGTCATCGGAAGCTACGGCGCCATCCCGGAATGGCCCGATGATCCGGCAACGGTGCTCTACCACAGCGCCCGGTTCTTTGAATTTCGCGCGGATGAAATGGACGCCGCCGGCGAAGTTGCGCTGGCGTTGTTCAACAGCAGCCAACCCCTGAGTCTTGGATTCCTGGGCAAAACCTACAACGGTGTGGTGCGGGAGTTTCTGGTGAAGGCTGGCGACGAAAACCGCCAGAAACTGGCTTTTCCA
>SKND01000021.1 GCA_007120695.1 Bacteroidales bacterium
AATCGCTCAGGGGAGATATTATTGAGATCCCGAAAGGTTTTTACCGGCACCTCCCCCCTCTTCCGGATAAACCGGCAAGTGACGGTGATCTGGAAAGGCTGTGCAGCCCGGTAAAGTACCGGCCGGATGACGGTATCAAAACAGGCGGGCATAACGGTGCGTGGTTCTATACCATGGGGCAGCGAAAAGGCCTCAATATTGGAGGCAAAAAAGAACCGGTATTTGTTATTGCGACCGACATCGAAAAAAATATAGTTTATGCCGGTGAGGGTCATTCGCATCCGGGACTGAACCGGAGGGGTTTGTATATAAAACCCGAAGATATTCACTGGATAAGGACAGACCTCAGAATGGACCCGGAAGAATCGGGGGAGTACCAGGTAAGGATACGTTACAGGCAGCCGCTGCAGAAAGCAAGCCTCCACATGAGGGAGAACGGACTCTTTATCATATTTGAAACACCGCAACGGGGCATTGCCCCGGGTCAGTTTGCGGCATGGTACAAGGATGACGAGCTGATGGGCTCGGGCGTCATCTCATGATTTGCCTGCAGGCCTGTTATGCAATCCGCACTCCTTCTTTTCCGGCTCTTCCCACCACCATCTGCCGGCTCTCAGATCTTCACCGGGCTCAACTGCCCGGGTGCAGGGCTGACAACCGATACTGGGAAAGCCTTTGTCATGCAAAGCATGATAAGGTATGTTGTTCTCCCTGATATATTCCCATAACTGCTTCTCAGTCCATTCAGCAAGCGGATTGAACTTAACCAGGTTATTGCCGGCATCCCACTCTGCACTCTCAATATTGAGCCGGGTAACCGACTGCTCCCGGCGTAATCCGCAAATCCAGGCATCCAAACCTTTAAAGGCCCTCCTGAGAGGTTCTACCTTCCTTATCCCGCAACACAACTTCCTGTTTTCTATGGAGTCGTAAAACAGGTTGATGCCCTTTTTGTTTACCATCTCCTCCACCTGCCTGTAATCAGGAAAGAAAACATCGATGCTGATGCCATATCTCTTACTGGTGCGGTCCATCAACTCGTAACTCTCAGAAAACATCCGTCCTGTATCGAGTGTGAATATCCTGACAGAAGGATCAACAGATGCAATAATATGAGTCAGGACCTGGTCCTCGGCACCCAGGCTGCTTGCCAGGGCGATCTTCCCCCTGAATGATTCAACAGCCAGCCTGGTTATCTCAACAGCTGTTTTGCCCTTGCAGTTGTCATTGAGCTCTTTTATCTTAATAGTTTCCATATATCAGTGCCTTCTGTTTTCAATTATGACAGATCAGCAAATTTAGCCCATATAATAATTATAGCAAAACGGAAATACCTTAGCCTGATTAATCAATAAATTTAGAAATATTTAAGCCATTGTACTTTGAAAAAAAAATTCACCATAAGTACACCAGGACGCTGAAATTCACCATGATGTGAAATTCATCATGATGTGAAATTGATGTCTTTTTGTTTGACTTGACACATGGATAATTCTCGAATTAAAAGGGTTAGAGGTGACAATGATAATTTTTTTTCAGAGCTTTACGTTTTGAGTAAAAGCCCGCAAAGTGAGATCTATTAACATCTGTTTGTTACTTATTCTGTCTTTCAAAGCCACAAATGCCCAGGTAAACCTGGATATCATTTTCAGCACAGTGGCAGGATCCAGGCAGGTTCACGGGCCGGATTCATCAGGTAGCCACATTCCTGTAAATCATATAAAATTTGCCGACAGCCTTGATATTGAAAATTATCTCCGTCATGTGGTTGACAGCCTCCACCTTCTGGATTATCTTGAAGCATCGATCGACAGTGTCAAATACTACCCTGGCAGTTACAGGGCATATGTGCACAAGGGCAACCAATACAGCCGGGTAAAGATCAACCCCGGAAGTATTGATGAAGAAGTATTAAATGCTCTTAATATCAAAAGGCACAGATTCGCGGTGGAACACATTTCAATTGAAAGATTCCGGTGGCTTCAGCGGAGGTTGCTTGACTGGCACGAAAATTCCGGGTACCCCTTTGCAAGGGTATACCTTGAAAATCCGGAGGCCGTTAACGACGTTATAAGCGGAGACCTCGTTGTGAAGAGAAACAGGTATTACAGTATCGACAGCATCCATATAGAGGGCGATGCGGCGGTGGACAGAAGGTATCTTTACAGGCATCTCGGCATACGACCGGGTGATCCTTATAATGAACAGAAATTCAGAAATGCCGGATTGAAGATAGGTGAAACACCTTTCCTGGATGAAATAAGGGAACCGCAGGTCGAATTCATGAGAGAATCGGCCGATCTGTATCTTTACATTGACCATCGCAAGGCAAGTAATTTCAGTGGAATCCTGGGAATAATGCCGGGTGAAGGGGACCGGAGGATGCGGATAGCAGGGGAGGTCAATCTCAACCTGTTGAATGTTTTCAGGAAGATGGAACATATTAACCTTCACTGGCAGGCTCCGGGTAACCAGATACAGGAGATCGACATTGAAATGGGACAACCCTATGCATTTGCCAGTGCCTTTGGGG
>SKND01000178.1 GCA_007120695.1 Bacteroidales bacterium
ATCCGGCTGGGTACTGGTATTCGCCGATCAGACCGGAGAGTGGGAGAAGCAAAAGGCATCGAAAGCCAGGGAAGAAAGAATACTGAGACAGAGGCAGGCCCTGGCAAGGCTGTCGGTTGAGGAGTCAATAAATTCCGGAGAAATCCTGGCCGCCAAAAAAATACTGGTAAAAGTTGCTACTGAAACTATCCGAACAGGGAGGATAAGTATCTGGCTGTTTTCTGATGATGAAAGTGTATTTGAATGCATAGAACTTAATGAATCCGCTGAAGAAATGCCATCAGCCGATGCAAAGCTTGATCCTACTAAATTCAGAAGGTATTTTGAAATATTGAAAAGGGAGAGCAGGATCAATTCAACGGATTCTTTAAATGACCTGCGGCTGATAGAGCTCAGGGATAACTATTTGGTACCGCTTGGAATTACCTCTTTGATGGATGCCGGTATTTTTGTTGAAGGAAGACTTGCAGGGGTGTTTTCATTTGAGCAGGTTGGAGAAAGGAGAGAATGGTATGCAGATGAGGAGTCTTTTGTAAGTACAATTTCTACACTCACAGCACAGGTTTTAATCAATGCAAAAAGGACAAAAACTCAGAAAGAGTTAAAGGAGAGTCTGATGCAAAACCAGGCATTGATAGATTCGATACCGGATCTTGTGTTTCTGTTCAACCGCAATGGTGTGTTCCTGAACTTTCACTCTCCCAGTCTTAACTCTTTGTATGTCAAACCCGAACAATTTCTAAATAAGAGTGTTGATGAGGCACTTCCCGGATATCTTGCAAGACTGACACGTGAAAATCTGGACCGTTTATTCTCAACCGGAAGGCCGCAGATATATGAGTATGAGATGGAGGACGAGGGAATCACCAGGTATTTCGATTCACGAATGGTGCTTTGCGGAAGTGATAATGCGATGACAATTGTGAGGGAAATCACAGATCAGAAGATGATACAAAAGGAGTTGCTATTGGCAAAGGAGAAGGCGGAAGAGAGTGATAAACTTAAATCTGCATTTTTGGCGAACATGAGTCATGAGATAAGGACTCCGATGAACAGTATAATAGGATTTTCAAGTCTTCTGCAGGAGCGAAGGCTTGAAGAAGATAAAAAGGTTAAATATCTTGATATTATAACAACTAATGCTGATCATCTTCTAAGGCTTATTGACGATATAATTGACATTTCCAAGATTGAATCCGGAGATATTGAACTGCATCATGAACCGGTTGATATTCAGCAACTGTTTGAAGAGATTCTAAAGATGTTCTACGACAGGAAGCCCTGGGTTCAAATAAGGTTTATATCCAGCTCACTTCCCCTGGTTTTATGTGACAGGATCAAGCTTGCCCAGATTCTGGCCAACCTGGTTGGTAATGCCATAAAATTCACCAGTCAGGGTTACGTTGAATATTCTGTTACGGTTTACAATGATTTCCTTGTTTTCAGCGTAGAAGATACCGGACCGGGAATACCGGAAAGTCAAAAGGATGAGATTTTCAACCGTTTCTCCCAGGGTGATCATGCCTCCGCCACAAGTCGGGGAGGTACAGGACTGGGACTGGCTATTGCAAAAGCATATATAGAGAAGCTTGGCGGTTCGGTATGGCTGGAGTCTTTACCCGGCAAGGGAAGTACTTTCTTCTTTTCAGTTCCCTATATTCCAACGGAAAAAGATATCAAACGCATAGTCAAGCAGGAAGAAATAAAAGGAAGGCGTTTGAATTTACTTGTTGCAGAGGATGATATTCTGAATTTCCTGTTTATTGAAGAGATATTTGCAGGAATGGATGTAAATATAAAACATGCTGTTAACGGTAAGGAGGCAGTAAAACTTTGCAGAACTGAGCAATTAGATCTCGTCTTGATGGATATCAAAATGCCGGTTATGAACGGACTTGATGCTATCAGGAAAATTAAATCCATTAATCCCAATTTACCGGTAATTGCAGTGTCCGCCCATGCTTTCTGGTCAGAACAGGAAAAAGCTTTCAGGGAAGGTTGTGATGATTATATAACAAAGCCTTTAAGACCTGATGAACTCAAAAGGAAAATAAACAATCTCGTACAGTTTATGGGCGACTGAGTTCATTTGACTTTAAAACCTCTATATTATAGACCTTTTGGGGAAAAAAACAGGCAGACCTTATTTTCAGTTTTAAAACAATGGTTCACTTTGGACAAAAAATGGTTATTTTTATAATTTGATAATTGGAAGTTGATCCGCTATTGAAGGGAATTATTGAACAATGAACATGCAGATAAAACAACCCTTATATTTCAGGCTGGTAATAATTCTTTTGGGAATTGTACTTATTGTTACTGTTATGAGAGAGGCAAAATCGTTATTGGTGCCTTTACTTATATCGGGTTTGTTTGCTATTCTGGTAAGCCCTTTTACTTCCTGGCAGGAGAGAAAAGGAGTTCCCCCATTGCTGGCAGTTGCTTCAAGCCTTATTGCGTTAATTGCATTTATCAGTGGAGCTGTTTATTTCTTCTATAACCAGATAATTGGCTTTTCAAG
>SKND01000225.1 GCA_007120695.1 Bacteroidales bacterium
AGTGTCGGGTATAAATAATCTCCAGCGTGGGACCACCGGAGGGATGGCCGACGCCCCTCAACACGGCCCTGTTTGGTGTAATAGCCGACTGCCGGACAGCTACGTAAAGCGAATTATCAGCATTATCACCACGCACAACGGACTGAACCCAGTTGGTAATATTAGCACTGTAATATCCTTGTTCAGCATTATAGGCACCACCGAAATAACTTTCTCCCAGTCCGAGATCAATTACCCCGAGAAGATTCCCGTTAATATCCTTTTGCAACAGCGATATCCTGGCAGGCACAGGGTATTTGCCGTCACTGGTTGTCGTCTCTTCAACCGGCAGATAGATTTTTGCCGAATTTATGCTGACCGGCATTGAATCGCGCCATGTGTGCAGGTAGTCAAAATCAAGGCGGCCCATAGCACCGGCTGCACCCTGCAGATAATAAACAGTATCCTCGTCTCCGGTTTGCCCGGGCTCCCTGGTGAAAGCAGCCTCAGAATAGTCATGACTGAACAGGTTAACCCTGTTGGCCCCCTCATTTATTATATAATCATAACGAAAGCTTGTGTCGGGTTCAGCATTCCTGTAAAAAAGTGATAGTTTGGAATGGGTGTTATTAAGGTTGATTGAATAGACCGATCCGTTGCCTTCTAACTGTTCAGCCTTAACGTACAATCCTTTAAAATAACTGATAAACTGGCCAAGTGATTGTGTTGCGGAATCGGGTGCATTGACAAGCTTATCATGAAATCTTGTACTTGTAACAGGTATTCTGATGAGTGTATCACCTTCCTGGGGACTGATGGTATGCCGTGCCAGCACATCGGCTTCCGGTGCAAAATTTGCCGGATCAACGTTTGAGTAATAGTTTGTTTCGAAATCGATCATTTCAGTAATTTCGTAAACCGTGATCTCCTGTGGACCTGTTTCACCCCCGTGCACACCCGTGTAGACAAGATAAAGTATCAGTGAATCGGCAACAGGTTCATCCCCGAAATCAATAGTACCAGCAATACCGACCTGTGTCACAAAAGAGGCAGAGAGTCTTCCGAACAACGGATCATCATGCACACCGAGCAATGACCTTGACTGCCCGACAGAAACAACGGAATCAGATGTTTCCACCGATGTACTTATCATATCATCCTGGTAGGACATTATCCTGAAACGGTCTGACTGTGGCTGAACCTCAAGACCTATAAAACTGGACTCCTCACAGGAGGATAAGAAGAGTATTACGGTAAGCAGAAAAGAAAAGAAAACTGAAAAGGGAGCTGCAGGCAAAGATCTCCGTAAGCGGGTAAAAATATCACTTTGACACATTAAAAGATCCGTTTAGTATATTATCATAAAAGTCTGAATAGAAATCAACGTATTGTTCCACTGATTGGTATTCCAGAACCGGGTTTTTTTTCTTTAAAACATGATTTTTCAATACAGGGTCAATTTTCTCCGAACCAAAAATAACTCCGTCAGAATTATCAATAGCCAGTTTTGAAAGATTGATGAAATCAGGGGGACTGAGTACATTGATATCTTTATCGGTAATGCCCTCAATCATCAGCTTCCTTCTGAAATTTTTATTGAGAGGGTCGGGAAAACTATCGTTATAAATTGAATATATGATCCTGGATTGCTGGAACAGCGGATCTTCCCGGTATGCTCTCTTAAGGTATAACGGTACAAGTGCGGTAAACCAGCCGTGACAATGAACAATATCAGGAGCCCATCTCAACTTTTTAACTGTTTCCAGCACCCCGCGTGCAAAAAATATCAGCCTCTCATCATTATCAGGAAAATAAACGCCGTTTTCATCTGCCAGTGTGCTTTTACGGTGGAAATAATCTTCATTGTCAATAAAGTAAACCTGCATCCTGGCACACTGGATAGAGGCAACCTTGATGATAAGAGGATGATCGGTGTCATCTATAATAAGGTTCATCCCCGAAAGGCGGATTACCTCATGAAGCTGATTCCTCCTTTCATTAACACATCCGTACCTTGGCATAAAGGTGCGTATCTCCCGCCCTCGTTCCTGAACGCCCTGCGGAAGATTTCTCCCAATAACAGACATCTCACTATCTGGGAGATAAGGACTGATCTCCTGTGAAATGTAAAGAACCTTGGTCTTTTCCATTGAACAACCTCAATTATATAAATATGAAACATCCGGCAGCTTTACGAAGGAATACCTTGAGAAAACCGGTATGCTTCAAGGTTTTGAACAGTGATCCTTTTAAAACGGCAGGCTTTTACCGGTATTCCCGTATGTGCCCGCCCAGGTCAATAATTACGACTGCAAAGATAATAAAAATATTCGATACCTCAATCGGATGTATATATCTAATTGCTTATAAATAAAAATGGTGCCTGCAACAGCAGGGCGGTCTTTAATTAAAAATATGAGTATCTTCGCAGCGTTATTATTAAAAAGAATGCTTATAGCCAGAACACGTAAGGAGTTAGACAGCTTCTTTGGCAGAGCCGGAAGAGAAAACCGGACTTTGGGGCTTGTTCCTACCATGGGAGCTCTCCATCAGGGACACATGTCTCTTGTAAGTTGCTGTAACTCCGAAAATGATGTAACCGTGGTATCGGTATTTGTTAATCCAACTCAGTTCAACGACCCGAAAGACCTGGAAATCTATCCGAGGGACCTGGAAAAAGATATCAATATGCTCAGTGGTTCAGGATGCGATGTTGTATTCGCTCCTGATGTGGAGACTATCTACCCGGAACCGGACAACAGGGTTTTTAATTTCGGTCCGCTGGAGAGGGTGATGGAAGGGAAATTACGACCCGGTCATTTCAATGGCGTTGCACAGGTGGTGAGCCGGCTTTTTGAGCTGGTAAAACCCGACCGGGCCTATTTTGGCAAAAAGGATATCCAGCAGCTTGCAATCATCCGGAAACTGACCGCTTTAACCGGACTGCCGGTTGAGATCAGAGGATGTGATACTTTGAGGGAGAATGACGGACTGGCTATGAGTTCACGAAATATGCTTCTTACCGGTGAGCAGAGGAAAAATGCTGCCATCATTTACAGGACACTCCGGGAAGCTACTCTTAAGAAGGAACTGGGAGTGGACCAGCTTAAAACCTGGATTGCAGATACTATAAACAGCAATACCTTACTGAAGGTAGAATATGTGGAGATCGCAGGGAGCAGCGACCTGCAGCCGGTCACCCACTGGGCAGGAAGTGAAGCGGAACTGGTAATTTGTGTTGCCGTACGTGCCGGTAACATTCGTTTGATCGATAATGTTTTTTTTTCTAATTTTGTATTGTTATGATGATAGAGATTCTGAAATCAAAAATTCACCGGGTAACCGTTACAGAAGCCAACCTCAATTATGTAGGCAGCATTACCATTGACCAGGACCTGATGGAGGCAGCAAACCTGATTGAAAACGAAAAAGTGCAGGTTGTGAACATCAATAATGGTGAGCGGCTTGAAACATACGTCATAAAGGGTGACAGAGGGAGCGGACAAATTGGAATGAATGGTCCTGCTGCCCGTAAAATGGCTGTCGGCGACATCATAATTATCATCTCCTATGCAATGATTGACAGCCGGGAAGCACGCGCTTTCGAACCCCTTCTGGTTTTTCCCGACACTCTTACAAATAAACTGATTCCCGGGTAATTGAAAGAAAGTATACTAAAAACTGCCAGGATACTCCTTTTCCTGTTGATCGGGATTTTTTTGCTATATATTGCTTTCAGGGACATAAGCATTGGGGAGCTGATCGTGGGACTAAAGTCTGCAAATTATTACTGGGTAGCGCTTTCACTCACATTTGCATTTCTGGCATTTTTAAGCAGGACATACCGGTGGATATTGCTTATCGAACCCCTGGGTTACAAGCCCTCACCAAAAAATACTTTTTTTGCATTAATGACCGGATACCTGGCAAATTTTATAATCCCCAGGATAGGAGAAGTGGCCCGTTGCGGCTCTCTGAAAAGCACGGAGCATATTCCTGCCGACTCCCTTCTGGGCACCGTGATAACCGAAAGGATAAGCGACCTCATAGCCCTTCTGTTTCTGCTGGTCTACATATTCTTTGTTAACATAGGATTCTTCGGTCATTTCATCTACAACAATATTCTGTTCCCGTTTTACCTGAGAATTGCTTCCTGGCTGGAGTTTTCGGTTTTTGTCTATGCTCTTGTATTTATATTCCTGCTTTCCCTGGTTCTGTCGTACAGGATTATTGCCGGTTATCTCAGGAAATTCAACGTTTTCAGAAAAATTGAAAAAATTGCCGGAGGCATTATATCAGGCATGAAATCGGTAATGAAGTTGAAAAAGAAATTTCAATACATTATCCATACCGTTTTCATATGGCTGATGTACTATCTGATGACCTGGGCAATCTTTATGGCCCTGCCTGCAACAGCCGGCCTGGGAGGAAATGCTGTAATGTTTATCCTTGTAATCGGCGGACTCGGTATGGCAGTCCCCGTCCAGGGCGGAATAGGAGCCTATCACTGGATAGTAAGTGTGGGACTGGGCCTTTATGGCATATCCCGTGAAGACGGGCTTGTATTTGCTACCCTCTCACATGAGTCCCAGGCGTTGCTTATGATACTGCTCGGATCATTCTCAATGTTCATGGTATTCAGGTTATCAGGGAAAAAATCAAAGCCCGGTGGTCTGTTATCTCCTTCAACAATCAAACTTCCTGAAAATGGATAAACTTAAAACCATAAAGGCAAAGATCCTTTCCGGCAAAAAACTGAATCAAATACTGGCCTGCTGGAGGTTCAAAGATCTTACGATAGTTTTCACCAACGGATGTTTTGATATTTTGCACCGGGGTCATGTCGATTACCTGGCAAGGGCATCGGAGCTTGGTGAGATCCTGGTGGTCGGACTGAATACCGACCGCTCGGTAAGAAAAATCAAAGGACCTGACAGGCCCCTTCAGGATCAACAAAGCAGGGCTCTGCTGATTGCATCACTATTATTTGTTGATGCCGTGATACTGTTTGATGACGAAACACCGGCAGAGCTGATCCGGCAGGTCCGCCCGGCTGTGCTTGTAAAAGGAAGCGATTACAAACCGGAGGAGATCGTGGGATATGATATCGTAACGGAATATGGCGGCAGGGTTGAAAGTCTTGACCTGGTTGAAGGATACTCCACTTCCGGAATAGTTGAGAAATTGAAAGTGAAGCCCGGCGACAAGGGTAACCGGTAAAAGGTAAAATTTATTATAAGCATATATTTGCTGATATGGCAAAATCAAAAACGGTATATTTTTGTCAAAATTGCGGGGTGGAGTCCCCGAAATGGATAGGGCGCTGCCCTTCCTGCGGCGAATGGAACAGCTATGTGGAGGAGGTTATCTCAGGTGGCTCAAAAAAGTATCAGCCGTCTGAAAGGCAGGCATCGGTGCCAAGGCTTGTCTCTGAAATCTCATCTGTCGATCAGCCGAGGATTAATACCCACAGCCGGGAGTTTAACCGTATCCTGGGAGGGGGTATAGTGCCGGGATCGGTAATACTTCTTGGAGGTGAACCCGGCATAGGCAAATCTACGCTTGCCCTGCAGGTAGCTATGAATATGCCACTTGTTAAAACTCTATATATTTCAGGCGAAGAAAGCAGCAGGCAGATAAAATTGCGGGCCGACCGGATTTCGCAGGGACAAGGCGACTGCTATATTTTGTGTGAAACAAACCTTGAGGCTATCCGTTCTCACCTGGAGAAGGTGGAACCGGGACTGGTTATAATAGATTCGGTGCAGACGTTGCAGACCGACAATATTGATTCACCCTCGGGAAGTGTTTCGCAGATAAGAGAGTGTGCGGCGGGATTGCTGCGTTTTGCAAAGGAATCAGGCACCCCCCTAATGCTTATCGGACATATTACAAAAGAGGGCAGCCTTGCAGGCCCGAAGGTACTCGAACATATAGTAGATGTTGTGCTCCAGTTTGAGGGGGACCATAACCACCTGTACCGTGTTCTGAGATCATCCAAAAACCGTTACGGGTCAACCTCAGAAATAGGCCTTTACGAGATGCAGGGCAACGGGCTCAGAGAGGTTGACAATCCCTCGGAAATACTAATCACCCATCATGAGAACAGTATGAGCGGGATTGCCATATCGGCAATGGTTGACGGCATGAGGCCGTTTCTCATCGAAATACAGGCACTGGTAAGTACTGCGGCCTACGGAACGCCCCAACGATCCTCCACTGGTTTCGACCTGCGCCGTCTCAGCATGCTTCTGGCAGTACTTGAAAAAAGAGCAGGCTTCAGACTGTCGGCAAAGGATGTTTTCCTGAATGTTGCCGGCGGACTAAAGGTGACTGATCCGGCAACCGACCTGGCAGTCATTTGTGCTATACTCTCATCCGACACCGATCTGCCGGTTGCCACAGATGTCTGTCTTGCCGGTGAAGTGGGACTCTCGGGAGAGATAAGACCTGTTGGGCGGCTTGAACAGAGAATTGCCGAAGCCGAAAAGATGGGATTCAAAAAGATGGTGATCTCCTCATTCAACAAGAAAGATGGCCTTAAAAAGCAGGCTGGTATTGAGATCCTGCGTGCCGGAAAGGTGGAGCAGCTCATAAAAATGATACTCAGGCCCTGAGGAGGACTAAACGTGAATCAACACCGTTTAAGGGCAGACAATGCATGACAAGGCTTTTGTTGCCAGGGTCAACTGCTTGCTTTTCCCCGAAAGGGGGACTATAACAGGAACATAATAATAAAATGGAAAATCGGGCCCGTTTAACAAAATGAACCGGATATTTTCAAATCTGATCAGTACAGGAATTCGTTGTACTGCCATGACGGATCGGTACGAAATTCCCTGTCGCAGTTCAGGTTTATACTGAACCCGGGAGGCGCTTCAAACCTATCCTCCTCGGTAATTCCAAGCGATTCATCCGCATAGACCTTCTCCAAAAAAAGAGCCCATATCGGAAGAGACATATTGGCCCCCTGGCCCTGTGAAATATTGTTGAACCTTATACCGCGATCCTCTCCTCCTGTCCACGCTCCTCCTACAAGGTGCGGAACAACCCC
This sequence comes from Bacteroidales bacterium, assembly GCA_007120695.1. Taxonomy (GTDB): domain Bacteria; phylum Bacteroidota; class Bacteroidia; order Bacteroidales; family PUMT01; genus PXAP01. The sequence continues at coordinate 7,034 of SKND01000225.1, forward strand.
TATAAACCAGCCGTCGGAAAAGGCCTGGGTTGTACCTGTCTTTCCGCCCATCTCACCTCTGAAACCGTACGTTCCCCTTAACCGGCGTCCTGTTCCTTCATTGACCACCGATCTCAGAAGACTTATCATCAGGTATGCCGCCTGCTCCGATATCGCCTCTTCCATTCTCGGCTGAAACTCAGCAAGGATGTTTCCATGCTGATCCTCAATCCTGGTAACCATGACAGGTACATTGTACACCCCCTGGTTTGCATAGGTGGAAAAGGCTCCTACCATTTCATACAATGATATATCTGAGGTTCCCATAAAAATCGACTGTACCGGGTCCAGGTGACTCCGGATGCCCATCTTGCGGGCTACCTCTATAACAGCATTAGGATTAAACTGTTTCATCACATAGGCCGATATCTGGTTTACCGAATTGGCCAGTCCCCACTTAAGTGTTACCATCTGTCCGTCATAATCGGTGGGGCCGGCATTTTTCGGGGTCCAGATCGAATCGTTAACCTCGAAGGAATATGGAACATTTGCAGCCAGGTCGCAGGGTTCAAATCCCTCAGACATGGCCAGCGTATAGAGGAAGGGCTTGAAAATGGAGCCTACCTGGTTCTTCCCTAGCTTGACATGGTCAAATTTGAAATGCCTGAAATCGGGCCCTCCCACATATGCCCTTATATGTCCGCTATGAGGATCCATGGCCATAAATCCGGATCTCAGAAATGTCTTGTAATACCTTATCGAATCTATCGGTGTCATCACCGTATCAATATCCCCCTCCCAGGAAAATACCCTCATGGATGTTGGTGTGTTGAATATCTGTGTGATTGTATCCTGCGAAACACCTGCCCAGTTAAGCCGCTGGTAGCGATCGGTACGTCTCATAGACCGTTCCATGTTGAGATCCACCTGCTCGGCAGTAAGATCATCAGAAAAGGGGCTGCGCCTGTAAGTCCTCTGTACACGTTCAAAAGCTCCCTGCAGATTCTTGCCGAGATGCTCATCCATAGCCTCCTCTGCATACTCCTGCATACGTGAATCGATTGTGGTATGTATCCTCAGTCCGTCACGATAAAGACTGTAGTTGGATCCGTCCGGCTTGAAATTTTTGTTTGTCCATCCATAGAGCGGGTTGTCAGCCCAGTCGAGCGAATCCTCTTTGAACCGTTCATAAAAAATATAATTCTCCCTTCTCGGCTCCCTTGCCGTTAGCGTGACCCTCAGGGTTTCACGGAAATGCCTTGCCAGTCCCACATTATGATCCTGAACCATATAATTCAGCTCAATAGGCAGTGCCGACAGGGAATCATAATCACTGTCGGATATGAAATCATACCTGTTGAGCTGGGTCAGGACCACATTTCTCCTGTTAACCGCCCTGTCATAATTCCTGGAGGGACTGAACCAGGAGGGAGCCTTCAATACCCCGACAAGAACTGCAGCCTCCTCAACCTTCAATGAATCAGGGGTAGTGTTAAAAAATGTCCTTGCAGCTGTTTTAATCCCGAATGAATGGCTTCCGAAATCTACCGTGTTGAGGTACATTACAATTATCTCATCCTTGGTATAGTTCCTCTCCAGCTTTACTGCCACTACCCACTCCTTGAATTTTGTAATACCAAGGTTGATCTTCCTGCTAATTCCAAACCGGTAGCTCGTGGTATCACGGGGAAAAAGGTTTTTGGCAAGCTGCTGGGTAATGGTGCTTCCGCCCCCTGCATCCTGCTGCAGAATAATAGATTTTATCGCCACCCGTGCCAGTCCCCGTGCATCAATCCCCGCATGATTGCGGAACCTGATATCCTCTGTTGCCAGCAATGCATTTACCACATTATCTGAAAGTTCGTCAAAATCAACATAGGTCCTGTTCTGAAGATAGTAATTGCCAAGTATCTCCCCGTCTGCCGAGAAAACCTGTGAAGAAAGGTTATTCTGAGGATTCTCCAGATCCTCGAAAGAGGGCATGAATCCCATCCTTCCGGTTGCAATAAGGGTGAAAATCAATGTCAGGAATACCAGCGGAAACAAAAACAGTCCCCAGATAACTGACAGATAGAGCTTTTTTTTCTTGATATTATTATTTTTTTCGTTGTCCATCACTGTTTTTAATATAGCTTTTGCCCGGTGATAAAAACCCGTCTTAACGGGCAGTCCCGTTTAAATATATTTATATATTATATATTATAATACGAAACTCCATATGGTAACCGGTGCAAAAATAGTAAATAATATTTATTAAAATTTTGACGTTACAATGCCAAATGCTTTACTTTGTGCATTTTTATTCTGTTTCTTTAATAGTTAACGAAATGGCAGTCAATCTTGTTATAGTTGAATCACCGGCAAAAGCAAAAACCATCGAGAAGTTTCTTGGAAAAGATTTTATCGTTAAATCAAGTTTCGGACATATAAGGGATCTTTCCAGAAAGAACTTTGGTATAGATATTGAGAACGGATATACACCGCAATACATTATACCGGAAGACAAAAAGAAAGTTGTCGACGATCTCAGAAAGAGTGCCGGGAAGGCCGAAACGGTATGGCTGGCCTCTGATGAGGACCGGGAAGGTGAAGCAATTGCATGGCACCTCATGGAAGTTCTTGAACTGGATCCCGGTAAGGTTAAAAGGATCGTTTTCCATGAAATAACCAAAGAGGCTATTTTAAAGGCAATAGCCAATCCGAGGCCTGTTAACAGGGAACTTGTTGATGCACAGCAGGCACGAAGAGTACTTGACCGCCTTGTCGGTTTTGAACTTTCACCGGTGCTCTGGAAAAAAGTCAAGCCTTCACTCTCGGCGGGCAGAGTACAGTCGGTGGCAGTCCGGCTTCTCGTTGAGCGGGAAAGAGAGATCATTTCCTTTAAAAGCTCATCAAACTACCGAATCACTGCATTGTTTGAGATTGAAAATGAAAAAAATGAAAAATCCGAACTAAAAGCAGAACTCCCGGCGAGATTCCCCACAAAGTCAAAAGCAATTGAATTTCTCAGGAAATGTGCCGGAGCTGAGTACGAGATTACAGACATTACCACAAAACCCTCAAAGAAATCACCGTCAGCACCCTTCACCACCTCCACCCTTCAGCAGGAGGCAGGCAGGAAGCTCGGATTTTCAGTATCGCAAACCATGGCGATTGCACAAAGGCTTTATGAGTCGGGGAAAATCACTTATATGAGGACCGACTCGCTCAACCTGTCTGATTCTGCAATTTCAGCAGCTTCTTCTCATATCATATCGGAGTTTGGCGAGAAATATCTCCGTACCCGGAAATACCAGACGAAATCGAAAGGCGCGCAGGAAGCGCACGAAGCAATTCGTCCCACCTATATGAATAATAAGGAGGAGGGTAGTAACCTGAATGAACAGAGGCTATATGAACTTATCTGGAAACGGACTGTCGCCTCGCAGATGAATGATGCACAGCTTGAGAAGACCAGCGTAAATATAAGCATTTCAGAAGCTGAAGAAAATTTTGTTGCCTCGGGCGAAGTTCTGCGGTTCGACGGTTTTCTTAAAGTGTACCGTGAATCCAGTGATGATGAGCAGGAGGAAAACGGTAAAGGGTTGCTGCCGCCGCTAAATGAAGGAGATCAGTTAAAGGCACTGAACATTACCGCTACAGAACGCTTCACACAGCATCCTCCCCGGTATACCGAAGCCAGCCTGGTCAAGAAACTTGAAGAACTTGGTATTGGCCGGCCATCAACATACGCTCCCACAATATCCAACATACAGAACCGCGGATATGTGGTCAAGGAGGACAGACCGGGAAGGGAACGTAAATACACAGTTCTTGTACTTGACAGAAATGACTCTGTAAATGAGGAGACTCAGACTGAAGTAACAGGAAAAGAGAAGGCCAAATTATTTCCCAACGATATTGGCATGGTAGTGAACGATTTTTTGATGGACCATTTCAATGATATCCTTGATTATAATTTTACGGCAAGTGTCGAAAAAGAGTTTGATGATATAGCAGAAGGTAATCTTTCATGGCCCGATATGATAGACAAGTTTTACAATCCCTTCCATAAGAAGGTTGAAGACACCATTAAAACCTCTGAGAGAAACAAAGGAGAAAGAGCACTTGGAGTTGATCCGAAGAGTGGTAAAAATGTCTGGGTTAAAATAGGACGGTTCGGCCCTATGGCACAGATAGGTGATAACGATGAGGAGGAGAAGCCCCGGTTTGCCGGATTGCGGAAGGAGCAGCGCCTGGAATCCATAACACTTGAAGAGGCTCTGGATTTATTTATTCTTCCGAGGAAAATAGGCAATTATGAGGACAAGGAGGTGGTTGCGGGTATTGGACGTTTCGGCCCTTATGTTCGTCATGACAACAAATTTGTATCCCTGAAAAAAGATGTTGACAGCCCTTATACCATTGAACTTGACAGGGCTATTGAGCTGATCGAAGAAAAAAGAAAAGCGGAAAGGGAAAAAACGATTAAGGTTTTTGATGAGCCGGAGGGTTTGTCAATTCTTAATGGACGATGGGGGCCCTATATTTCATACCGGAAAGAGAACTACAAAATTCCCAAAAACATTGAACCTGAATCTCTCGACAGTGATGCCTGCCTTGAGATAATCAATAATCAGAAGGAGAAACCGTCAAGAAAAAAACCTGCAGGCAGAAAGAAACAATCAAAAAAGTAATCTCATAATGGAGCTGACCGACTATTTTGAACCGGTATCTGCTGATCAGGAATACCGGCTGGGTGAAAAAACCGCCTTTGGGAGCTTCGTCGACAAACATCTTCCAGGGGGTAATCTGCCGGAATGGGAGAAGGCGGATATAGCCATACTGGGACTCTCTGAATACCGGGGTGCCCACAAAGATAACTCTGATGATGCGGCATGCCAGGCGCGGAAATGTCTCTATGAGCTGGCGGCGACCGGCGGGCAGATGAAGGTTGCCGATCTGGGAAACCTGAGGTGCGGTAAAGTAATTGACGACAGCCTGGCAGCACTTCGCGACGTTATGGCCGAGCTGATGGCGAAGAACACATTTCCGGTTATTATTGGCGGGCATAAAAGCCTCACGCTGGCGATGTTCAGAGCTTATGAAGCCAACAATAAGACCATAAACATAACCGCAGTGGACAGCCGGCCGGGAATGGGCAGTGATCATTACAGCGGGATCGGAGTTACTGAACAGTCATATCTCAATTCAATCATAGCATCAAAATCTAAATATCTTTTTAACTACAGCAATATAGGGTACCAGTCCTGTTTCACCAACAGGGAAGAAATAAGACTGCTGGAAGACCTGATGTTTGACAGTTTCCGGCTTGGTGTGGCAAGGGATAACCTAAAGGAGACAGAACCGGTATTAAGGGATACGGACCTGCTTATGTTCAGCATGTCAGCCATCAGACAATCAGATGCACCAGCATCCCTGTCTCCCTCTCCAAATGGGTTTCCGGGAGAAGAGGTGTGCCAGCTTGCATGGTATGGAGGAAAAAGTGAAAGGGTGAGCAGCCTGGCTCTGTTTGACTGGTACGGAGAATACGATACCAGGTATCATACCGCACATCTTGCGGCACAGGTAGCCTGGTACTTTATTGACGGTTTCTATAAAAGAAAAGATGAATATCCTTTTAATCCTGCAAAAGAGTGTACCAAATTTATTGTTAACCTGACAGGAGCAGATAACGACATTGTATTCTATAAAAGTACCAGGAGTGAAAGATGGTGGATGGAAGTACCCTCATCCAGGCTGCCCAAAAGTATGATGGTGGCATGTTCGCATGAAGATTATCAGAATGCATGCAGGCAGGAGGTGCCGGAAAGATGGTGGCAGGTATTCAGGAAAATAAACTCGTAATTCGTTTCCCCGACGCTCTTAATATAAATAACACAGTTACCGGCCGGGTAAACTATAATAGAAATATAATTACCGGGATTTTCCCGGAAATACTTAATTATTTGTGTGAAATGGTTTTTTTTATTTTCTTTACAATCAACTATTAATATCAGCTGCAAAAATAATTGAGGCATCCGGTTTATATGAAAAGAATTTGTTGTCTTGTTTTTTTTATTCTGGTGGTTATACCCGGCTATGCTCAGCAGGACCCCCAGTTCAGTCAAAACATGTTCAATATTATGATGTTTAATCCGGGCTCTGTTGGTAGCAAAAATGCCATATGTGCAACTGCAATAAACCGGCAGCAATGGATGGGGTTTGAAGGTGCGCCCGTATCATCGGTGTTCACTGTAAATTCCCCTTTCAGACTTTTGGGCGCAGACCATGGAGCGGGACTTCATATTATGAGTGACGAGATAGGCTATGAAACAAACCTCAGCATTTACGCCTCATACGCATACCGGATGAATGCCTGGAACGGAAAACTTGGTATCGGTGCCGGATTCGGAATGATAAACTCTTCGCTTGATGCAGAGTGGACAATTCCCGGAGGAAATCCGGCAGGAGACCCTTCAATACCGGCAGGCAATGAAAGCGTTTTGACAATGGACTTCTCGGCAGGGTTATTTTATTATACAGAAGATTTGCATTTAGGAATTTCGGCAACACATGTTAATCAGCCGGCCATTGAGTACACTCCCCAGGCACAGCCTTTCCTCAGCAGGCACTATTACTTTACGGCAGGTTACGGATTATACCTTGACAACCCGTCATACAGGGTGCTTCCGAATATTCACCTGCAGTCTGACGGGGTTATGACCCAGCTCAACCTCGGCAGCATAGTGGAATATGATAACAAATTATGGGGAGGGATATTTTACAGGTTTGGAGCAGCTATTGTAGGGATGGCAGGTTTCGAGCTTTTTAACGGTATAAACATTGGTTATTCATATGATTTTTCGACAACGGCAATAATGAGTCATAACAAGGGGACACACGAATTTATGCTGAGATACTGTTTCGATCTTGGTGTTGACCGCAGTCCCCAGCGATACAGAAGCATCAGGATATTATAGCAGATATTACAAAAAAAAGCAACACGGGTAAATAAATTAGGCAACCACACCGTTTCTATATGTATTGAAAAGCATAACCGGTAACCAGACACTTACCGGATTACCTGATACACAATGTTAACTGAATCCTTATCAATTCATTTAATCGGGAGTACTGAATAAGGACACCCTGAAGAAAATTGCGATAAATTGAAATAAATATAATCAAAACAAAAAATTTGTAACCTATTTGGAAATATCTTCGTAAACACAATTTACATAAGCGGAGCAAGAAGGGCTTAAAGCATTAAAAAACAACATTATGAATTAAGCACACTGTTCCGGATCGATAACAGGACAAGAATGATCAATAATTTAGATAACAATAATTAGTTCGTATGAAACGCCCATGTACTAAAGCACACAAAAAGACATGAATTTCACATCGGGAAAATATTGCCAAATGAACAGTACATTGCATGTGAAATCGACCTAAGGTCAATAAAGCATGGGCGTTCCATGGATTGAAAAGCAAAATATCCGAATCACGAATTAGTAACATATTGTAAAATAAATTTATAACTATACTTTATACGAATGAAAAGAGTCGTTTTTTTATTAACGCTTACCACAATTATCCTCTCAGGATGTGGAAGAGCCCCCAGCGGAGAACTTGTTGGCGTTCAGGGAAGAAAAGCATGGCATGAACCAGATCCTTACGGAATGGTTTTCGTTCCTCAGGGCCATTTTGTTATGGGACCCAATGATGAGGATGTCATGTTTGCCCAAAATGCATTCACAAGAAGAATTTCAGTTGATGCATTCTGGATGGATGAAACAGAGATAACCAACAATAAGTACAGGCAGTTCGTCCATTATGTCAGGGACTCGATGATGAGGCGGACACTTGCCGATTACGGTTACGATGAGTTTCTCATAACCACCGATGACCTTGACAGGGAACTTGATGAACCGCGTCTTAACTGGAATACCAGGATTGATCTCAGAGATGCCGAAGTGGTAGATGCCCTTGAGGAGCTTTACTATCCCTCTCATGAAAGGTTTAACAATCTTAAGCAGCTGGATACAAGGAAGCTTGTTTATGAGTATTTCTGGGTGGATTATCAGCAGGCTGCGCGTGCATCCAATCGCTGGAATCCGGAAACCCAGCAATATGAAGGTACCGTTATCAACCAGCAGGGAGAAGAAGTTCCTATTGTTGACCGTTCATCTTTTGTGCTTCGCGACCAGGTATATGTCTATCCCGACACAATGGTGTGGATAAATGATTTTACTTACTCCTATAATGAACCTATGGCCAACATGTATTTCTGGCATCCTTCCTATGACGACTATCCGGTTGTCGGCGTAACATGGAAACAGGCCAACGCTTTCAGCATATGGAGAACCAATTACCTGAATGAACACCTGGCAAGACGCGGACAGGGGTTTGTGCAGAACTACCGTCTTCCGCTTGAATCGGAATGGGAATATGCTGCCCGCGGCGGAATTCCCTTGTCAATGTATCCATGGGGGGGGCCTTATACCCGTAATATGGAAGGTTGCTTCCTTGCAAATTTCAAGCCCATGCGAGGCAACTATACTGATGACGGATGGCTTTATACTGCACCGGCTGCGTCATTCGAGCCAAATGATTTCGGATTGTATGATATGGCAGGGAATGTTGCTGAATGGACTGAAAATGCCTATGATGAGTCATTCTACACCTTCTCGCACGATATGAATCCCAACTATAAGTATTATGCAGCACCTGATGATCCTCCCGCGATGAAGAGGAAAGTTGTCAGGGGCGGCTCCTGGAAGGACGTAGCATATTATCTGCAGGTCAGTACACGTACCTATGAATATCAGGATACCGCAAAGTCATTCATAGGATTCAGAAATGTTCGTTCTTATCTTGGTAGCAGCAGGTAATTATTATTCTCAGGTCTCCTGCACTAAGGTTCCATGGAATACCGTTGTATAAAAAATTCTGATGTAAATACCTGTAAAAATTATAATCTAAAACTTAAACTGAAGGAAAATGAAAATTTCGGAACTATTGCATAGCTCAGGTTGGAAAAACTTTATGGCAAAGCTATATGGTATAGGTGCTGCAGTTGTTATATTGGGCGCACTGTTTAAGATTCAGCACTGGCCCGGTGCAGGTATTATGCTGACCGCTGGCCTCGGCACGGAAGCATTAATATTTTTCTTCTCAGCCTTTGAACCTCTTCACGAGGACGTGGACTGGACTCTGGTATATCCGGAGCTGGCAGGAATGCACGATGATGATGAGATGGGGGCCATGCCCCAGAGAAGGACAATGGCTGCAGAGTCATACAGTGCCGGCGCTGGCGGCGGAGGCGGGGCAGTCAGTTCAGGAGCACTAACCAGATTCGACCAGATGCTTGAGAATGCCGAGATAACACCCGATCTTTTTGAGAGACTGGGTCAGGGGTTGAAGAATCTTAACACAACTACCGCAAAATTATCTGATATTTCAGACGCATCACTGGCAACCAACGAATACGTCTCAAATATTAAAAACGCGGCGCTTTCGGTAAATTCGCTAAACCAATCGTTTGAGGGTTCAGCCGAAAACCTGAAAGGGAATGTAGATGTACTTTCTGATGCATATCAGAAAAACTCAGAGCTGGTTAACAACAGTACATCACAGCTGGTAAATTCATATGATCAGTTAACCCAGTCAATCAACTCTGAAAATTCAACAATTTCAGAGGGTAATAAAACCATTGGAGAGAAACTGGGATCCATTAACAAAAATCTTTCTGCTCTAAACGCAGTATACGAGCTTCAGCTTCAGAGCAACAATGATCATCTTAAAGGATCACAGGTTCTTTACAGCGACCTGGGAAAAATAACCGGTAACCTGAAATCCTCTGTTGAGGAAACTGAAAAATACAGGCAAGAAATAAGTAAACTTGGCCAGAATCTTTCTGAACTTAATTCAATATATGGCAACATGTTATCTGCCATGAGTGTTGTTAGCAGAAAGAAGTAATACGAAACTAAATTATTCCCATAATTATGGCTGGTGGAAAAGAAACCCCGAGACAAAAACTGATAGGTATGATGTACCTCGTGCTGATGGCGATGTTGGCGCTGAACGTTTCAGTTGAAGTACTCGACGCCTTCGTTGTTGTAGACGAAGGCCTTACCAAGACTACCGAAAATTTCTCTCATCAAAATGAAGCTGTCTACCGTGAGTTCGCAAGACGATTCGCTGAGAACCCTGTCAGGGTGAGACCCTGGAAAGAAAAAGCTGATGAAGTTAAGGATCGGTCAGACGCGCTCTATAACAATATCCAGGATTTAAAGCAACAGATAACAATTGCTGCCGATGGAAGTGGTACAGATGCCATTGACGAGGAAGGAAGGATCATAGGGGACAGAATCAGGGCAAAGGAGAATACCAACCCTCCCGCACAGGTCATGCTCAGTGAGCTCAACCCAAGGGGTACCCATCTGAAAAACAGCATAGAAGAGTACCGTGACTTCCTTATTGGTCTTGTAGAGAGCCGTGATATCGGCATTATCCAGAGTATAGAGACTAACCTGGACACATCGGACCCCCCCCCTAAGGAAGGATCAACTGTAAGCTGGGAAAGTCAGCATTTTTATTACATGCCGACAATAGCGGCGCTCACGCTGATGTCTAAAATGCAAGCCGACGTAAGGAATGCAGAGGCCGATATACTTAACTATCTGATAAACCAGGTGGACGCGGGTTCATTCATGTTCAACGCACTGGAAGCTACAGTAATACCCAGCTCAAATTATGTATTCAGGGGAGGCGATTACGAGGCCAGCGTATTCATTGCAGCTTTTGACACCACCCAGGCTCCAGAAATACTTGTTGGTCAATACCGGGAGGTTGAACTTGAAGATGGCTCGATAGATTACGAAATGGTTGGCAGTGCCGAGACCCTTCCAGTGGAACAAGGAAAGGGAATATTCAGAGCCAGGCCTTCAACTACCGGCTATCATACATGGGGGGGACTCATACGGTTGCGTGCTCCGGACGGATCATTTATCAGCCGCCCTTTCAGGAGCGAGTACCAGGTAGCAGAGCCCAACCTTATTGTTTCTCCTTCTAAAATGAATGTTTTCTATATGGGCGTTGACAATCCGGTGGAGATTTCAATTCCCGGGCTGGCAGCCGATCAGATAAACGCAACGGTCAACAACGGAACCCTCAGAAGAGTATCGGGAAGCAACTATGTTGTTGTACCTGCAAGACCGGGTGATGCGAATGTATCAGTCACCGGCAATATTGACGGCACAACAAGAAATTTTGGCTCAAGACAGTTCCGGGTAAGAACCGTACCTGACCCGGTAGCGAAGGTTGCCGGACGTACCGGCGGAAATATAGGAAGAAACGTATTGCTGGCACAAACCGGAGTAGTAGCCGAAATGGAGAACTTTGATTTTGACCTCTCATTCACGGTCCAGAGTTTCACGATATCAACCAGCCAGAGAGGATTTGTTGTTGATGCAAGGTCATCCAGCAACAGGATCACTGACGAGCAGCGCGAGATAATCAGGGCAGCGTCAAGGGGAGACAGGATATACTTTGACGATATTATTGCACGCAGTCCCACAGGTGATCAAAGGAGACTACCAACAATTAGTTACAGAATTGATTAAATTGATATAAAAGGGTAAATAATAATATATTAAGCAGATGAAAAGATTAACAGCAGTATTATTGATCGGAGCAGCTTTTTTCCTTACAGGAAGTTTCGAGCTGAATTCCCAGGATTTGACCACAGGCAGTATTTATGAGAAGGAAAATGTTCCTTACAGGAAACCGGTTCCTCTACCGCATCTGCGCGAAGCGGATGTGCCCTGGTCGAAGATGATCTGGAGAATGGTTGATCTGCGCGAGAAGATGAACCATCCACTCTATTTCCCGACTGAATCATTCGGGTCAAGAAAAAGTCTTATAAACGTTCTTTATGAAGCGGTTGAGAACGGAGAACTTATAGTGTACCCGGATGAGGAGTTTACTCCCGGAACCGAACTGACCCTTGAGACTGTACAGGCCAATCTTGGTGCCGAAACTGAGATGCAGACGGTAATTGATGTAGACACCGGAGAACCTACTACAATGGAGATTGAAGGTGAGGTGCGGACATATGAGGTCAGAAGATACCTGATACTTGAACAGTGGTATTTTGACAGGAGACACTCAACATTCGGATCACGCATAATTGGTATATGCCCGATCCGGGTTTACCAGAGGAGAGATGAGCAGGGCAATGAGACAGAAGAGACACTTCAAAGGCAGGTGTTCTGGTTATATTATCCTGATGCAAGAGATGTGCTGGCAAGAAGTGAGGTATACACCCGGCACAATGACCTGTCAAGCTTGTCATTCGACGACCTGTTCCTGCAAAGGCGATTCTCGGGCTACATTTACAGGGAGTCCAATGTTTACGACAACAGGGCAATAATGGATTATGCCGTTGGCCGTGACGCATTGTATGAGTCGCAGAGAATTCACAACAGCATATTTGATCTTGAACAGGATCTGTGGGAATATTAATATTATGATACAGACACTGGCTTTATAGACGGACTCTATAAACAACAAAAAGACCGGACTATTTCCGGTCTTTTTGTTGTTTGCATATGGATGATCCTGAACAATTACAGGTATTCCTCTCCCTTTTCCAGTTTTACATCATGCACAAACTGCTTTATTCGCTGTTCTTCTTCTTTACGGCAAACCAGTAATATATTACCTGATTCAACAACAATATATCCATCAAGTCCCTGTAAAACAATAATCTTGTCGTCCGGCAAATTTATTATTGAATCTTTAACATCATAGGCAAACACATTATTGCCTCTTAGCATGTTCCCGTTCATATCCCTTGTAGAGTGCTCATAGAGTGAACCCCAGCTACCCAGATCAGACCAGCCGAAATCTGAAAAGAAGACATAAACATCCTCTGCCTTTTCCATTATGCCGTAATCGACCGAAATATTCTTGCAGGTGGAATAGACCCCGGTAATGAACTCTTCCTCTTCGGGTGTGCCGTATTTCGAAAGATCTGAAGAGAACAGCGAGTCGACATCCGGCAAAAACTGTTCAAACGCACCCATAATAGATTTAAGAGACCAGATGAATATTCCTGAGTTCCAGTAAAATTCACCACTCTCAAAGAATACCCTTGCAAGGTCTATATCCGGTTTTTCAGTGAATGTTTTCACTTTACGGAGATTATCGGGCCTGCCCGGAAACTTACTGGTATTAGCCTGAATATACCCGTAACCTGTTTCCGGCCTGTTGGGCTTGATTCCCAGGGTAAGCAGAACACTGTCCGATTCAGCAACCTCAAGTGCTTTTTGTATTTCACCCAGAAAGATATCCTCTTTAAGTATCAGATGGTCTGCCGGTGATACAACAACAGTCGCATCAGGATTCACCAATTTGATCTTATAATTTGCATAGGCAATGCAGGGGGCAGTATTCTTTCTCATCGGCTCACGCAATACCTGTGAAGGATCAATATCAGGCAGTTGCTCCAATACAAAATCATTATAAGCCGAATTGGTTACAATCAGAATATTCTCCGGCATGATTATTTCACTGAACCTGTCATATGTCGCCTGGAGCAGTGTCCTTCCGGTACCGAGGATGTCAAGGAATTGTTTTGGTTTTGATATTTTGCTTAGTGGCCAGAAACGGCTTCCAATTCCACCGGCCATTATAACACAGTAATGATTTTTGTTCATTATTCACAATTTTTCTTCATTTTCATAAAAGTAACGCAAAATTAATAAAACCTATCCAATTAAATTCAATAAATCTGCGCTGCCGATAGGCAACAGGGTTAATCATGCCTCATAATAGTAATTATTTGATCAAATAATTACTAAATTTACAACCGTCAATATTGCCGGAAAACACTTATTTTAAGGAAATAACCCTTTCCGGAACCAGAAATTTGATAAACTTTGAATGACACTCCTGCATCACATAGGAAAATATGCGCTATTACTGAAAAGAGCTTTTGCCAGGCCGGAAAAGCACAAGGTCTACTATATCAGACTGATCAGGGAGATGGAGATTCTGGGTCTGAATTCGGTCGGAATTGTTGTGATAATCTCCTTTTTCATGGGTGCAGTGATAACAATCCAGACCGCTTACAATACAGAGAATCCACTTTTCCCGACCTACCTGATCGGACTGGCGGCAAGAGATTCGATACTCCTGGAATTCTCAAGTACGATTGTCGCCCTGATACTTGCGGGAAAGGTCGGTTCAAATATTGCCTCAGAGCTGGGCACCATGAGAGTAACCGAACAGATTGATGCCCTGGAGATCATGGGAGTGAATTCAGCCGGCTATCTTATTCTTCCGAAGATCCTGGGTTTGATGATTCTGGCGCCGTTCCTCTCTGCACTCAGCATGATAGTTGGCCTGTTCGGCGGATGGATTTCAGGCACCGCAGCAGGAGTTATTTCAACACCCGATTATATATACGGAATACAATTCGCCTTCATTCCTTTCTATATAACATATTCTCTGATAAAGTCGGTTATTTTTGCCTTTATAATCACAACTGTATCATCCTACCACGGTTACTATACCAGCGGCGGCGCTCTTGAAGTCGGCCGCTCAAGCACTCTTGCAGTTGTCCACAGCAGTGTTGTAATTTTATTATTCAATTTGATATTAACCCATGTAATGCTCTCATGATTGAAGTCCGCGATATCAACAAATCATTTGAAGATTTGCATGTTCTCAAGGATGTGTCGGTAAATTTCCAGCAGGGCAAAACAAACCTTATCATAGGGAAAAGCGGCTCCGGCAAAACCGTTTTGCTGAAATGTATCGTCGGACTCCTGGAGGTGGATAGCGGTGATATTTTTTACAGCGAACAATGCTTCACATCAATGAACAATAAGGAAAAGAAACAGATAAGGCAAAAATTCGGGATGTTGTTCCAGGGTGCCGCCCTTTTTGATTCCCTTACCGTCGAAGAAAACGTACGCTTTAAACTGGATATGTTTACCCGTATGACCGAATCGGAAAAAACGGCCAGGGTGAACTTCTGCCTCAGCCGGGTCAACCTGGAAAACAAGAATCTCCTTCTGCCATCTGAGCTTAGCGGAGGAATGAAGAAACGCGTTGCCATCGCCCGTGCCATAGTACTTAATCCGCGTTACCTCTTTTGTGATGAACCAAACAGTGGCCTTGACCCGCAAACGGCAATCCTGATTGACCGACTCATCAAAGATATCACCGAAGAGTTCAATATGACCACTATCGTCAATACCCATGATCTGAATTCGGTTATGGAAATAGGCGATAAGGTTGTCTTTATTCATGAAGGCAGCAAGTGGTGGGAAGGCACAAGCAAAGAGATACTGGAATCCGATAACACTGAGCTGAACAATTTTGTTTTTGCAACCAGTCTTGTAAGGCAACTTAAAAAGCAGGACGACATCTGATATGAACAGGCCGGCCATCTTCATCATAACAGGAGAACGGGGAGAGGGAAAAACCACCTTTGCTGCAAAACTGGCACTGATTCTGCAGGAAAATAATTTCGCCGTGAAAGGTATTATTGCCGAAAGATATACTGACGGACCTGCAACAGGCTTCATGCTTACCGATCCCGCCGGGGGCATCAGCATTCCGCTTGCCGGGAAAACCGGTACAGGGTCTGAAAACAGAACCGGCAGTTTTATATTTTCCAGGGAAGCTATTAAGAAAGGGAATTCCATTATCAGCGATGCCATACAAGCATGTTCAGAGGTTATATTTATCGATGAAGTGGGTGCGGGTGAGCTGGACGGCAAAATATGGGCAAAACCTTTGGAGATGTTACTAAAAACTTACCCTGGCATATTAGTCCTAACAGTCCGCAAGAAATTCCTCGAACGTGTTACCTGTCACTGGCAGATTGATCCTGTTGCCGTATTCGATGTCAAAACCGTGAATCCCAGCGAGGCATCACAATTGATTATCTCCTCTAAATAACCCTACCTTCACCATGCAGAATAGCAATAATCGTTCAGGTGAAGCAGTTCAGGCAATTGACACTATCTGGTTAAAAGCAGCCGTTTGCGGCGGCTTATGGGCTTCAGTGGAAATAATTCTCGGGAGTTTTCTCCACAATCTGCGTGTACCTATGGCCGGATCGGTTCTTGCCTCATTCGGAATAGTCCTTATGGTAGCCTTTTTTCAGATCTGGCCGGAACGGGGATTGATCTGGAGGGCCGGGCTGATTTGTGCTCTGATGAAGTCCGTCTCTCCAAGTGCCGTAATACTGGGGCCGATGACAGGTATAATGATGGAAGCCCTTTTACTGGAAATGGGAATCCGTCTGCTGGGGAAAAATCTGGCCGGCTACCTTATGGCAGGATCCCTTGCGCTCCTTAGTGCCCTGCTTCACAAGCTGATGAGCCTGATTCTGCTATACGGATTGAACATATTGACAATATATCTTAATCTTTTCTACTTTGCATCCAGACAGATAAATATTCCCGATACCGATCCGTGGATACTTATCCTGGTAGTCGGTATCCTTTACCTGCTGTTCGGCGCACTAGCTGCCCTGGCAGGTTATGCAGCAGGTCGCAGGGCAATACGCGAACCTGCCGTTAGAGTTAAATCTTCTGAACCAGGCAGGCCGCAACATGATATCTTTGAGCCTTCAGAAGCAAGCTTTTCCATGCCTCTCTTTATTCTTCATGTATTAGCAATACCTGGCGGACTCCTTCTGATGAATTTCTCGCAACGTATTGTTGCATATCCGGTAATGATCTTATATACCTTGTTCTGTCTTCTCTACTACAGGAACACCATAAGAAGATTCCAAAAGCCTTTGTTCTGGTTCCAGCTTCTGGTTATCATCCTGCTTGCATCTGTTTTTCTTGACAGCTTTGAAAATGGAGCCACTGGCATCAACTGGAGCGGAGTGCTCAGCGGTGTAGATATGAATATCAGGGCTATTCTGGTGGTAGCTGGATTTTCCGCAATCAGTATAGAGCTGAAAAATCCCCTGATAACAAATTTCCTTGTAAAGAAGGGGTTCAGACAGCTTTACCTTGCCATCTCCCTTGCCTTCAGCGCACTACCGGCAATGATGGAGGAGATATCACAACCACGTCGTTTCATTTCAAGACCATTCTCATCTATTCGTAATCTGGTATCCGGTGCACCCCTGTGGCTCGAAACACTGTCTTCCGGAAATAATAGATCGTCAGGCAATAATAATCCTGACTGATAAGATTATTAATATCCATATAATTGCTCAATTTCTTAATTTTGCAATTATATTGCATCCTGATCCGTCTTTTACAAATCCGTCATCACAATGAACACTATGAAGCGTATCCTTTTATCCCTTTGTTTTCAGCTCCTTTTAGCTGCAGCAATCAATGCATCTCTTATACCACAAGACCTTCTATGTGAGAATCTGCGCAATCCCATGGCTGTGGATATTCTGAATCCGCGATTATCATGGATCAATATTTCTCCCGGGAACGAGCGGGGACAGGCTCAGACTGCATATGAGATCAGGGTTGCAGGTAGCAGGGAGCGGCTGCTTGGAGGAAAGGCTGATCTCTGGAACAGTGGAATGATCATATCAGACAGATCGGTCAACATCCCTTATAACGGGAAACCTTTAGGTTCAGGACAGGACTGCTGGTGGCAGGTAAGGATATGGGATAAGAACGGTAAAGTATCTCAGTGGAGCGAGCCTGCCTTCTGGAGCATGGGCCTGCTTGAAAAAGGCGACTGGCTTGCCGGCTGGATCGGCGCCCCCTGGCAGGGTGAAGATCCCCTGCCGAGGCCTTCATCACCCGGAAGGAACTATTTCTACAACCACTCCTCTCCATCCGGCGATCTCCCCCCTCCCGCTCCCTTACTAAGGAAAAGCTTTGAAATAAATAAGGAAGTTGAATCTGCAAGGGCATATGTCACGGGACTCGGTTTTTTCGAATTGTACCTTAACGGGGAAAAGGTAGGTGACGATGTACTGGTGCCTAATGTCACCCTTTACGGTGAGCGTGATGACCTGGGTGATATTGGTGTTATGATTGAGGATAATTTCAGGGAGTACCGTGTGATGTACCTGGCATATAATATAGAAGACCTGCTGAAGGAGGGAGAGAACGTAGCAGGAGCCATGCTGGGTAACGGATTCTACAACCCGGCCAATTACTGGTCAGGCGGATATGGCACTCCAAGGTTCATCGGACAGTTTCACATAACTTATACCGATGGTACAGAAGATATTATTGTATCGGATGATACCTGGAAAGCGGCAAAGGGCCCGGTTGTAATGGACCTTCTCTATGACGGCGAACACTACGATGCCCGGCAGGAACAAACAGGTTGGTGCAATCCCGGATTCGATGACTCCGGCTGGAAAAATGCTGTGATCAGAGAAGCTCCCCGTGGAAAAATGGAGGCACATATGTCTCCAACCGACAAGGTTATGGAGATATTATCTCCCAAAGAGACCATCCGTATTGGTCCCGGACACTATAAAATTGATTTCGGCGAGGAGATATCGGGGTGGGTGCGCCTGAGCAATATTACAGGGAAACCCGGACATACAATAAGCATCAATTATATCAGCGAATCGATGATGGGTGACAACACCTATACCATGAAGGGAGGAGGACCCGAATCTTATGCCGCCCGCTTTACCTGGTTTGTCTTCAGGGAAGTTGAAATAAAAAACTTTCCGGGAGAACTTAAAGAGGATCAGATAACGGCCGAAGCGGTGTACTCCGATGTCAAAACTACCGGCTCCTTCGAGAGTTCAAACCCGCTGTTCAACACCATCAACAGGATATGGTGGCGGGCACAGACCGATAATATGCACGGCGGTATAGTGAGCGATTGTCCTCACCGGGAAAGAAACCCGTATAACGGCGATGGTCAGGTAGCTGCAATAACGGTGATGCACAATTTTGATGTCAGGGCATTTTATACTAAATGGATCAGGGATATGTTAGGCTCACAAAACCCGGAAACCGGCTATGTTCCCAACTGCTCCCCGTGGCAGCCTGGTTGTGGCGGAGGAGTAGCCTGGGGAGCCTCGCTTGTAATCATGCCATGGGAGTATTATGTACATTACGGAGATATCGATATGCTGTACAATAATTACCCTGGCATGAAAGGTTATATCAATTATATGCTGACATGGACCGACGATGAGGGTATTATGCATTCACAGGCACCTGACCCCGAGAATCCCAACAGATGGATTAATCTCGGCGACTGGGTGGCACCGGGTGAGCTGCCCCCTGACGACATGGTTCATACATTCTACCTGTGGAAGTGTGCCGATCTGACGGCAAAAACCGCCATGGCGCTTGGCAGCAGGGATGAAGCTGAAGTTTACAGACAACTTGCCGAAAGAACCAGGAGAGCATTTCACACTAGGTACTATGACAATGAAAAAGGCTCATACGGACCTTACGGAGGAAATATTTTTGCCCTCAAAATGGGTGTGCCCGACCATCAGTATGAAAGGGTAATTGCATCACTGAAATCTGATATTGCAGAAAACGATGGCCATCTCGATACCGGTATCTTCGGAACCAGGTTCTTCTTTGAAGTACTGTCGGAAAACGGCCTTCACGAGATTGCATATGAGGCAATGAACAAAAAAACATTTCCCAGTTACGGGTGGTGGATAGAGCAGGGTGCAACCACAATGTGGGAACGCTGGGACGGTAACAACTCACGTAACCATCCGATGTTCGGAGGAGGAATATCCTGGTTCTACAAGACACTGGCAGGCATGAATGCCGATCCGCAACAACCGGGTTACCGGCATATTATTTTCCGCCCGCAGCCGGCAGATAAAATTACATATGCCTCATATTCCAATCATACCCCCTACGGTGAGGCAGGTATATCATGGACACAGGAGGAAACGGCATTCATGATGGATATTACCGTGCCTCCGGGATGTTCTGCCACCGTCTATATACCTCTTATGAAAGAAAGAAGAATAACCGAGTCTGACAAAGCAATAGACGATATGGAAAATATCCGGATATCCGGAATGGAAGGTATATATGCCGTTTTAAAAGTTAACTCGGGCAGATACCGGTTTACGTCACAATAATCATAATCACAAACAATCAAATACCGCCAGTTCCGGGCATTATCATGTCCGCATATATCACACCGTTATAATAATGGACTAAGGACCACCTGCAAGGCCCTAATTTATCTTAAGTCTAAGTATAAACTATACTCTTTGCAAATCAACTTATTAGTATATAGATATATTTATCTTTAGATGTCTTCCGCTGCATATAACCCTGTATTTATGATTATTAGCTACAATCGCCTATAAAGATTAAACATAGATAGATATTGTAAGTTTATGGTATATTATGATTGAAAATTACTATTTTAGCACGCAATTCTACGAA
>SKND01000100.1 GCA_007120695.1 Bacteroidales bacterium
GTTGCTATCTGTGCATAGAGGTGGTAATTTCCAACTCCACTGTCTGTCCAACCATTTCTTCTATCTGGTTTTTTATGTTGTCAATCTCTTTATCATCCAAAGGATTTGATGAAACAATCCTGATAGAAAGCCTTAACGGTTTAATGCTTTGGACGTGAACATCCCTGATAACAGCTTCTTCTGTAGCCCAGCCATCAAGGGTCTGGACAACTTTGTGCTCATATATCATACGGTTAAAACCAAGGGCAAGCGGTATGCTGAACAGAATTACAATCAAGAATGATATAAAAACAGCCCTTGTAGCAAGCCTGAAGGGACTAAAGCCAAGAAACATGAAAGTAACTGAAGCCGCCAGCACCATTCCTGCCAGGTTGGTAAAAAGCAGTAAAATCGCGCCTGAAAAAATATTCCAGTCCATCCATCCAAATCCGATTCCTGCTACAGCCAGGGGGGGAACCAGGGCGACTGCTATGGCAACCCCCGCCAGTGTTTTTGCAACCTCTTCACGTGCATGTGCGTAGGCCCCTGCAATACCTGAAATAACAGCTATACCAAGATCCAGGAGATTGGGACTTGTTCGGGCAAGAATCTCAGAATTTGGAGTATGTATAGGGGTTATCAATGTAATGAATATGGCAAAAGCAAATGAAAGCCCCAGGCCGGCTATGATAGTGTATGAACTGTTCAGTACAAGTCTCCTGTCCTGACGCAATGATGCCATACTGAGTGAAATAATTGGAGACATCAGCGGGGCAAGTATCATTGCACCAATGACAACGGGAGAAGAGTTGGCAAACAATCCCAAGGTTGCCAGGCTTGTAGACAACACCATCAGGACCATATAAGTACTTTTGAGCCGTGCATTATCCCGTATTATAAGGAAAAGGTCTTTAAACTCTTCAGTCGATGCACGTCTTATAAATGGTAACTTACCGCTGGATAATTCATTGGCTGCTTCCCCTCCCGGGAGAGACTGGATTTTTGATATCTCATTAGATTTTGGGGTCTCTTCCGGAATTTTAAGCATGGAACCCGGAATTACTTCAATCAGCTTCTTCTTGACTTCAAATTCGATTTCCGAGGCTGAATGAGTGTTTCCATCTTCAGTAAAAGCCAGATTTCCTTCGGGTGATTTGAGCAGCAGTTTATCTGTTTTAATGTGAGCTCCGAAACCGGGCAATTTGTTATTATCCCATAAAGAACTTATAGCATATCTTATTAACTCCATTACACTGCGCGGGCACACAAGCAGTGCATGCAGCATACCATCATTAAAAAATGATTCTTCCGGAATAAATCCTGACAATAATGAGTTGTTCTTATGCGTGGATACAATTATCCCTGCAACAGCAGTTTTGATTACATTTCCATTCTTCTGCGTTATTTCAACTTTGAAAGGGGATAATTTAAGAAAAATACCAATAAAGTTTCTTACCCTTTTCCATATACTGATTTTCTTGAAAAAATTACTGGTTGCCAGCTGAAAAGTACTGCCAATAACTACGCTGCTTATAACAGGTCTGTCATTGCAATACAGCAGATCCAACTCTACAGTTCCGGAATTCTCTTTTAAATGTTCTACTGCTTTTTCTACCTTCGGATCAACTCCTGTAATGGTGCAAAACCTGGTGGCTCCAGGATGTGGCATAACCGCCAGCACTGATTTGGTACTCGAGAGAACCGGTAAAAGTGTTTTTATCTGGTTATCGGAAAGATATAACAGTAATTGTTCTCCCGGGGCAATCTCCGGGAGATTATCCGAATCAAATATTATACTGCCTGATATGATATCCTGTACTAAAGGAAGTAACTTCTCTTCGATAAATGATTTTTCCCCGGAATCAAAAATCAGAGTGAAATTCATATTTCCCATTTTTGACTTAATGCTTACAAAAGTACGTCAATTTTCCCAAAGTAGTTAAGGAGTAAAGATGAAACACCCATGATTAGCTTTTTGCACACTCGGGCATTATAATGTACATAGGTGTTACTTGTGGAGGGAATCTTCTCAGAAGCGGGGATTGAAGACCCCTGAAATCCGGGATCCGAAGGTATAAGTAAGACCAATACTACCCGATATCTCGTAATCTGTGGCACGGCGTCTCTGTTCAAGAAGAATCTCTTCAAGTGACAAATCCTCTTTTGGTATGGCAACCAGGTCGTTAATAAGGTCGTAGCCTCCCCTCAAACTAAGTGAAAGACCCTGTAGCAGACGAAGATTTAACCAGGCAGAAAATTCCAGTCTGTTTGATCTGAAATCATGAAGGTGATGAAACCCCTCCAGACCAACACGCAAACTTCCCCAGGTCTGCTGAAAATTTGCCGAAGCCTCTAGGGATTGTCCAAATAAATATTCTTCTGTCTTGTTAAATATAGTGGTGTCAATGTAATCATAGTAACCGCCACCCATACGCCAGGCAAATGTAATTGAACGTCTGGTTGCCTCAGAATATGGGAAAACACTGTATTCAACTGCTGGTGAAGCCTCATAACTTTTGTTCGTATTGCTGAAAGTGCTGGTCCGATAACCCCCAAAAATCCCGGCAGACCAATGGTTTGTCAAGCTCTTCAATACGTATCCGTCTATGCGGTCCCTGGTTGAAACGCTGGTGATTACTTCATCGTTATAATAGTTGCGTTCATCATACCTGAAATCCGAACGTAACCGGATCTTCCAGTCTGCCGTTATCTTATCGGCCGAAACGCCATAATTAAATCTGTATGAATCCCTGGTCTCTTCCTTTGAGAAATTTCCCGATCCTGATAACTCAAATATCCAGTTATTCCATGGATCCCTGACTTCCACAGCCACTTCTGACTGCCTATAATGAAGAGATAACTCATCGGCCATTCCTGCCTTCGCTATAAAGGGAGCAAGCCCTATCTTGATCATATTTGTATATCCCCGCCTGGTCTGGTCTCTCGAATTAGTTGATTCATCCCAGTAAATAAGTTCATAATTTATGCTCTCAAATTCGCCGTAACCAATAAAGGATGCCGAATAGTTGGTGCCGGTACCTGAACCATGCCTTGTCATGATTACATGGACATCAGCCATTGCCTTATCTCTTACATACTGAACTGCAGGTATCTCCTGACGAATAAAGTCCTCATCAGTGCGAAAAGGCATATCAAGAAATACACTTATCCTGTCTGAATTATTTAACCTGTTTGTGTTTATTGCAGTGTTGCCCCTGGCCATTGTGATTAAGGTTAACAACATAATTACACTCAGGAATACGGAAACAGTAAAAGACTTAAGTTTATCTAACCTGCTCATGACAGTATGGTGGTATTTTAAGAAATGTAATGAAAATTTAATATCCAGAAATTGCTAATACTCTAATAAATAATTCATTTTTAATAGTTTAAGCATGCTAATATAAAAATATTAGTTGTAATTATGATAAAAATTATCATAAGGTATGTTAAAAAAGGATTGTTCATTATTCTGCGTAAGATTATATTAACTTAAAATACCCAAACGGGGAAATATTGATGAAATAATCCCCAATCCTCATTGAGTATAATGTACCGGGAAGAGAACCAGCTTATATACTTAACATCCTGTAATTATGGACAATAAATTCGTTTTGTCGATTTTGCATCAAAATTTGGCATATTATTTTCAATTATCTGCTAACAACAAACAATAATATAAACTTTAAAACAACAACCATGGATAAACTGGAATTTAAAGGTACCTGGAACGAAGTTAAAGGCAAGCTGAAGCAGAAGTACGCTGATTTAACTGAAGATGACCTGACTTACACTGAGGGACTCGAAGATCAGCTATTGGGCAAACTGCAAAAAAAGCTCGGAAAAAGCCGGGATGAATTGATCAAAGAAATCAAATCATTTTAGCAAAAACACTTAAACCCATAAGAAGCCTGGTTTCTCTGTGTTAAACACTGTTATTAATTTGCATGTTAGCATGCATTAAGAAATTACTCAAATTTTGTTGGCACAATGGCAATCAGGCAGGGGTTTAAGATATCGGAATAATCAAAACTTACAAACTATGGCTTACGAATTATTAAAACCGGACTACTCTTATGATGCTCTTGAACCTTACATTGATATGGAAACTATGGAAATCCACCATACAAAGCATCACCAGAAATATGTCGACAAATTTAATGAAGCGCTGGAAGATACCAGGTGGCAAGGTAAAACACCTGAAGAAATTTTTCCGGATATTTCCAGTGTCCCTGATAATATTGCTAATAATGCCGGACAGGTCTATAACCACAATTTATTCTGGAAATCAATGTCCCCCAATACTCCAGGTAAACCTGAAGGTTTATTGGCCAGAACCATAGATGAACAGTACGGCAGTTTTAACAAGTTCCAGGAGAAATTTTCAAAGGTGGCAGCCACACAGTTTGGTTCAGGATGGGCCTGGTTAATCAGGAAAGATGATAGTCTGTTAATTGCTTCCACTTCAAATCATATCAACCCTCTGATGGATATATCAGAAACAAGGGGAGAGCCTCTCTTCTGCCTGGATGTATGGGAGCACGCCTACTACCTGAAATACAGGAATAAACGACCAGATTTTATTGATGCATTCTGGAATATTATTAACTGGGAAGATATCAGTAATAGTTTTAATAAAGGATAATCCGGAAAGCAATTTTAGTAAAATAACTAATCACCCGTCCGGCATCCTCAGATCTCAACTTTTAAATACTCTATTAAAAAGTCGTACCTCATTTATTGATTATAAAGTAGCGTTATGCTGCCAAAACTGCAGCATAACGCTTTTCAGATTCATATTACGCTTATCTTCCTTTCAATGATGATGGTGATGATCATCGGCTTCCTGGTAGGTTTCATGGTGTGTCCCGCGCTCATGCTCACCAGGAGCATAAATGGTATACAGCTTCAGATCTGAACCACCTGTATTTATTATCTGATGCCAGTATCCCGCAGGAATAAATACTGCCCAGTCGCCCGATACAATCTTATCAAAATCAAGATTTTCTTCTGTCTTACCCATAAGTACGCGAGCTTCACCCTTTTCTTCCCGTTGTGACATTGTCTTTAAGTCTGTAATACATCTGTTTATTTCGCGGTCATACCTCCATCAATGGGGAAGATGGCACCCGTGATAAAGCTGCTCTCATCACTGGCCAGGAATGTTGCAAGGTTAGAAATATCATCATTTTCAGCATACCTGCCCAAAGGGATCAGCTGCTCAAACTGCGATCTGGCCTCTTTTTCTGATCCCGGACTAAAGCCCTCTTCCAGTGAACGCATCATCCTGTTATCAACAGGCGACGGGTTTATGGAATTAACCCTGATATTCTTACCGGCCAGTTCCAGTGCCACGGATTTGGTAATTCCTCCAAGCGCATGCTTACTGGCCACATAGGCACTTACATTTGCAGTCCCCCGCATTCCTGCAACAGACGAGGTAATGATTATACTGCCTCCTTCCTGCACCAGCGGAATGATATATTTAATACCAAGCCATGCTCCTCTTACATTAACAGCCATCAATTTATCATATTCCTCAACCGGATAATCGGTTATTGGTTTAACAACACCTTCGATCCCGGCATTGTTGAAAAATATATCCACTTTTTTTAAATATTTTTCAGCATCACCGGCATATTTTTTCACCTCATCCTCTTTGCTCACATCGGTAGCCGTATAGTACACATTTTTTTCTCCAAGGTCTTTTTTTGCTTCTTTGAGATTATCCTCGTAAAGATCTACCAGCAGCACGCTGGCTCCCTCCATGAGAAATCTTTCTGCGGTAGCTTTTCCAATTCCACCGGCTCCGCCGGTTATTACTGCAGTCTTTTTTTCCAATCTTTTCATTTTACTATTCTTTTTAGTTTTTACTTTAATTAAGAATCCCAACCTTACATTTTAGTCAAGCTTCCTTGCTGTTCTTAAGAGATGTTTTGCGTTATGGAACATCAAGGGATCTTCACAATGGGCTATTATAAAATCAAACTATCTATATACCTATCTTTCAGCCCTTCTTCATGCTGGTGGTACAGATCAAATCATTCGCCAAATATGTCTTAACCCCCTGCCAGTGCCTGCTAAAAATATGCATAAAGCCCGGAGGGTTCAACTTAGCTTATATCCAGCATATTATTATAACATAAATTTTGCCGGGACTTTGCACCGAATCAACTTTGGCGACCGGAAGAATCAGTATTATAGACCCCAAATTGTGGACATTTTCCCCGATAAGGGAAATTTGTGGTCTTATCCCTTTTATCAATTGTCTCCGGCTATGAAAAACTTTGTCAAGTTCACATGCTCACCGGTAAACTCATCACGCTCTTCAGGTAAACAAAAAAGTGAATGTTCTTATTCTGTATCATGAATATCTATACCCGGAATGGTTTTTGATCATTTTAGCACCAAGGTTACCAGATGTTATGAATCCAAAACATAAGTTTAATTTAAAATACCAAAACGATGTCAATAAACAACATAGCAGAAATGTTAGGAGATCAGGCAGATTATCTTTTAAACCATGAAAGCAAAACAGTAGGAAAAGATAAATTGCATTCACCCGGGCCAGATTTCATAGACAGGGTTGTTTCCAATTCAAACAGAAACCCCAAAGTACTTCGCAGTTTACAACAGTTATTCAGCCATGGACGGCTGGCCGGGACTGGTTATTTGTCAATTTTACCCGTAGATCAGGGGATTGAGCATTCAGCTGGAGCATCCTTTGCTCCAAATCCTGATTATTTTGACCCGGATAACATTATAAAGCTGGCCATTGAAGGAGGAACAAATGCCGTGGCATCAACCTTTGGAGTTCTTGCTTCAGTGTCACGCAAATACGCACACCGAATTCCATTTATTGTCAAGTTGAATCACAATGAGTTGCTGACCTATCCCAACAAATATGACCAGATCATGTTCGGATCGGTTGAAGAAGCATGGAATCTGGGGGCTGTAGCAGTTGGTGCCACTATATATTTCGGATCACAGGAGTCGTCCCGGCAGATCATTGAAGTGTCTGAAGCCTTTGAAATGGCACACCAGCTGGGTATGGTGACAGTATTATGGTGTTATACCCGTAATAACGCTTTTAAGGTTGAAGGTAAAGATTATCATGCTGCAGCTGATCTGACTTCGCAGGCCAATCATCTTGGTGTAACAATACAGGCTGATATTATAAAGCAAAAAATGCCGGAACTGAACGGTGGATACAAAGCCGTTAATTTTGGTAAAACCCATGATAAAGTCTACAGTAAATTAACAAGTGACCACCCCATTGACCTTTGCCGGTACCAGGTGGTTAATTGTTATATGGGGCGTATGGGACTAATTAATTCGGGAGGAGCCTCTTCCGGTGCTTCTGACCTGGTAGATGCGGTTACCACTGCAGTTATAAATAAAAGAGCCGGAGGGATGGGGTTGATTTCCGGAAGAAAAGCATTCCAGAGGCCCATGGATGAAGGAGCAAAATTACTTCAGGCAATTCAGGATGTTTATCTGGCAAAAGAGATCGGTCCTGCCTGATAAGTAGTATACTGATTTAATAACCCTGGCTTTGAATGCTATATTTGCCGGAGATAATGAACTGTTACAGGAAGCATTGCAAAAAGGCATGAACAATTGTAATTAACCATTATAAAAACATTTAGAATGAAGGTTTTAATAACAGACACGGGTTCAGTTTTCGGACATGCACTGGCAATGGAATACCTGAATTCAGGTGCACACGTCTATGGTATCAGTCCGCGATCCAATGATCAGTTAAATAAATATGTCAATTACAACCATCTTACTCACGACATAGAAAAAATTAATCAACTGAATAATAAGCTCAATACTTTTCTGGATCAGGTAAAAGTATTTGACCTGGTAGTTTTAAATGCCGATGCTGTCTCGGTAAAACAGGAGATAAGAAAAACCACGACAGACCAGATTACTGACGCAATTAATATCAATGTGTTAGCGAACAAAATTATAATTGATGTATTACTGGATAATGCTTATGCAATATACCAGATTGTAGCTATTTCTTCAGGTGCCCTGATAAGCAGTGCCAGGGGATGGAATGCCTATGCAGTATCCAAATCGGCATTAAATACACTAATGAGATTATATGCCCGGGAGGTTCCCGAAACACATTTCTCAGCGCTTGACCCGGGAATGACTGGCAGGGCAGATGATGAAAGTGAACCAGGATTATCTCCAAAAAAAGAACATCCTGTTTCAAAAAACCTCAAAGAGGTTAATAAAAAGGGAAATATTCCGGATCCGGTCTACGCCGCCAACTACATGGTTGAGGCAATGGGCATAATACTGCAGGAAGAAAGCGGAACATACAGAGATGTAAGAGACCTGTTCTTTTCTCCGGAGTTATCAGATTAGAACTTTATATTTTAGTGAAACCAAAATTGGCAGAACCCTAATAATAAATAATATGTTACCAGGAAGTTTTAAAAATTGGAGATTGTCATATGGAAATGGAATATTGGCAATACTTTTTGGAACTATTGCAATAATATTCCCGGGAATAACAATTATAGGGCTTGCATATTATTTTGCTATAACACTTTTACTGGGTGGTAGTCTCTTATCGGTCAGTTCCATCAAGTCAAGAAAAATGCTCCCGAACTGGCAATTAATGCTTACAGAAGGTGTAATTGGAATTCTGATCGGCATCATTATACTGGCAAGGCCGCAGATTGCTGCAGCTTTTTTTGTTGTTATAATGGGGATATGGGCTATGATTATAGGGTTGATTTTCATCACTTCATATTTCAGATTAACGCTTCCTGCAATTCTGAAACCTTTTCATATGATTACCGGAATATTATCAGTAATTATCGGGATTATAATCATATTAAATCCATTTGAGAGTACACGGGTAGTTGTGATCTTGATTGGCATCTATGTTATAGCCTATGGGATATTTTCTATTATTAATGCAAGGAACAACTATTCATCCTAAACATACTTATTAATAGTGACTTATCCTAATGCACCCCTGTAAGCTATCATGTACAAAATCATTGAAAGCTTGATTTGGTAACAGGATTGAATAATAACCTGAATAGTGCAATGCACAATATAAAGATAATTGAAAATCAGTGGATCACCATGAGTGACGGCACAAAACTGGCCGCCAAGGTATGGATGCCTGAAAATGCCGGTAAAACCCCGGTACCCGCAATACTGGAGTATATACCTTACAGGAAAAGAGATCTCACGGCAGTCAATGATCACAAGATGCACAGCTATTTTGCACATAATGGTTATGCAGGGATCAGGGTTGATCTGCGGGGAAGCGGTGATTCAGAAGGCATTCTCCGTGATGAATACCTCCAGCAGGAGCTTAATGATGGAGTGGAAGTTATTAAATGGATAGCCAATCAATCCTGGTGTGATGGTAATGTAGGAATGATTGGCATATCATGGGGTGGTTTTAACGGACTGCA
Organism: Bacteroidales bacterium; assembly: GCA_007120695.1. Taxonomy (GTDB): domain Bacteria; phylum Bacteroidota; class Bacteroidia; order Bacteroidales; family PUMT01; genus PXAP01. The sequence continues at coordinate 9,432 of SKND01000100.1, forward strand.
GATTGCAGCACTTCAGCCTCCTGAATTAAAGGCTGTCATCACGGTGGCATCAACAGACGACCGTTATGCTGATGATGTACATTATATGGGGGGGTGCCTGCTTTCTGATAATCTTTCGTGGGCATCAGTGATGTTAGCCCATACCAGTTGTCCACCGGATCCTGAAATAGTGGGTGAACGCTGGAGATCCATTTGGCTCGACAGGCTTGAAGGAAGCGATTTGTGGCTGAAAAAATGGCTGGAACACCAGCGTCGTGATGATTACTGGAAACATGGCTCAATATGTGAAGATTACAGTGCTGTTAAGTGTCCTGTAATGGCTGTCAGCGGCTGGGCTGACGGATACTCAAATACAGTATTCAGGCTCCTCGAAAACCTTGAGGTTCCCCGCAAAGGAATTGTAGGGGCATACGGGCACAAATACCCGCATATGGGCGGACCCGGACCGGCGATGGACTTCCTGAAAGAAGCGGTTAGATGGTGGGATCAGTGGCTGAAAGGTGTCGATAACGGCGTAAAGGAAGAACCGGTGCTTTACGTCTACATGCTTGACTCTGTATCACCTTTGTCGTCCGATCGGCCCGGCAGGTGGCTGGAAGAAAATTCCTGGCCTTCTGAAAATATTACTGAAGATACTTATCCGCTGAACATCCTCAATATAAACTCGCAGGAAAACAATCCGGAGGAGGGTTATAAGGAGAAAAGCATTATAAGTCCTCTTAATGTAGGACTGTTTGCCGGAAAATGGTGTTCATACTCAGAATCAACCGATCTTCCGAGCGACCAGCGTGAAGAAGACGGGGGCGCACTTGTATTTGAAAGTCCGCCGCTTGAAAATGACTATGAAATACTGGGGAAACCTTACCTCAGGCTTAAGCTAAAGTCTGATAGAAGGGTGGCAATGATAGCTGCCAGAATCTCCGATATTGGCCCGGACGGGCGGGCAACCAGGGTTACCTTCGGGTTACTCAACCTTACTCACCGTAACAGCGATGAGTATCCCGAAGAACTCATTCCCGGCAAAACATATGATGTAACGGTACCGATGAACTATATCGCACAAAACTTTCCTGCCGGAAACCGGCTGAGGGTGTCATTATCCACTTCCTACTGGCCTTTGGCATGGCCTTCACCGGAACCCGTTAGACTTACAATATTTCCCTCTGAAAGCTCGCTGATACTTCCGAAAAGGACCGTTGGAGAAAGGGATACCTCAAAGAAGGCACTTCAAAAACCTGTTGAACTTGAGGAACTTGACAGCACACTGCTTGTTCCTGCAAAGAGAGAATGGTTAGTTGAGCGCAACCTTGCAACCAACGAGGTAACACTGAAAATAGATAACCACGATCCTCAATACAGGCTTAACCATATCAATATGGAACTCAGGAAAGATGCTTCTGAAAAATATTACTACAGTAACAACAAATACGACACCTTAAGAGGAGAGGTTGAGGGAATCAGGGAGTTCAGACGCGGGGAGTGGAAGATAAAGACAATAACCCGAACGATCCTTACTTCCGACAGGATGCACTTTATTATCAGGGCAACAGTTGACGCATACGAAGGCGATGTCAGGGTATTTAGCCGTGCATACGATGAAAAAATACCCAGAGACATGGTATAAAACTTTATCAAATAGAAGATTTAACTATTATGAAGAAGAATGTTTTTATTGTAGGCCTGGATGAGTTTAACCTCGAAAAGCTAAACCGCCTGCCGGAAGCAGAAGAATGTAATTTCCTTCCTGCAATAGAACTCAGCGAGATGAGGGATGTAGAAGAGTTCTCGATCCCTGAACTGCTGTCGAAGGCTGACAAAAGAATCAAGGAAGCAGGTTCGGTTGATGCAGTAGTGACATGGTTTGACTTTCCCGGGTCGGTGCTGGTTCCCATTATTGCAGATAAACATGACGTACCCGGACCTTCCCTTAAAAATATTATGAAGTGCGAACATAAATACTGGAGTCGCGTTGAGCAAAAGAAAGCTATACCTGATAATATCCCCTCATTTACAGCAATTAACATATACGATGACAATGCCTTCGATAAAATAGGACTGAAACCTCCATTCTGGATAAAACCGATAAAGTCATATGGTTCTTATCTCGCATACGAGATTAAAGATAAGGAGCAATTTTACCGATGTATTGAAGAAGCCCGGGAACATATTGATCTGATGGTGGAACCCTTCAGCTACATATTTGAGAAATACAAGGTTTCAACGGAAATTTCAAAGATGAATGAAAAGATGTTTGCCGAAACTGTTATCGAAGGTCATCAATGCACTGCAGAGGGTTACGCTTTAAATGATAAAGTAAAAGTTTACGGTATCATTGATTCAATTCTTGATGAGGGCACATCCAGCTTCTCACGGTATGAATATCCCTCTGAACTCGATCAGAATGTCAAAAATAGAATTGCTGATGTATCGGTAAAGGTGATCAGGCATATCGGCCTGGATCAAACAGCTTTTAATATAGAATATTTCTATAATGAAAAGACAGATGAAATAAACCTTCTGGAAATTAATCCCAGGATGTCGCAGTCACATGCCGACATGTTTGAGAAAGTACACGGCATATCCCATCATGAGATTATGCTGAACCTGGCGCTTAACAGGAAACCCGAAAAGCTTGACAAAAAGGGCGAATATAAAAAAGCAGCCCATTTCATGCTGAGATCCTTCAAACCCGGAATTGTAAAAAATGTTCCCGGCGATAAGATTATCAATGACCTGAAAATTAAATATAGCGGACTTGAGGTACTTGTCAATGTAGAAGAGGGAATGAACCTTGATGATATGGCTGAGCACCAAATTGACAGTTACAGTTATGTGCTTGCCAATATTTTTCTTGGAGCACAGGACAGGAATGAGCTGATCGGCAAATATAATGATGTAGTAGAACAGCTATCCATTGAGATAGAACATAAGGATGATAATGATCATTAACATGCAATTAAATCCCAAAACAAAGTCATGGCTTTGCATAACAAGGAAATAGCAGAAATGCTTAATGAAATAGCCGACCTGCCTGATCTGAAAGACCGTTATATTAAGCAGGCTGAAGAAACGGGTTTGAAACTGGCCGTTTCTACCGATGCCCATTCAGCAGGTAACCTTGAATATATGAAATACGGTGTGGCGCAGGCAAGAAGGGGGTGGCTCGAAAAAGATGATGTCATAAATACCCGGAACTGGAAAAGCCTTAAAAAACTACTTAAAAGAACATAGTGGCTCATCATGTAAATTATATTAATTTATCCTAATTTTGAGTAGGTTAAATAATAACAGACCCGGGTTTAAAAAATAATAAATATGGATGTTTTGATAACAGGAGGAAGCGGTTTAGTCGGTTCGCACCTCAGCAAAAAGCTCAAAGAAAAAGGATATGAGGTAGCTATCCTGAGCAGAAAAAAACACGGTGATCCTGATACTAAAACCTATTTGTGGGACCCGGGTAAAAATGAAATTGAAAAGGAAGCAATTGAGAAAGCCGGTTATATCGTCCATCTTGCAGGCGCCAATATTTCAGATAAACGATGGACCAAAAAGAGAAAACAGGAAATAGTCGACAGCAGGGTTGAAACCGCAAAACTACTGTTTAATAAAGTCAGTGAATCCAAGACCAGACCCAAAGCTTTTATATCCTCATCAGCTGTCAACTATTACGGCACATTGACATCTGATAAAATATTCAGTGAAGATGATCCACCCTCAAACGATTTTATGGGCCAAACCTGTAAGAAATGGGAACAGTCGGTAATGAAATTTGAAGATTCCGGCATAAGAACCGTTATTCTAAGAAACGGCGTTGTTATTTCTCCCAAAGGAGGAGCTATCAAAAAAATGTCAGTTTCTGTCAAACTGGGACTTGGTTCACCCGTAGGCAGCGGAAAGCAATACTTCCCATGGATACATATAGAAGACCTGTGTAATATATACATAAAAGCTATCGAAGACTCAAAAATGCAGGGCGCTTACAATGCAGTGGCGCCTGATCATATTAAAAACAGGAATGTCATGAAAGCACTTGCTGATGCCTTCAACAGGCCTTTCTGGGCCCCGAATGTCCCTTCATTTATTATAAAAATACTATTCGGTGAAATGGCAAATATTCTTCTGAAGGGCAGCAGGATATCAGCAGACAAGATAAAAGAGGCCGGTTATGAATTCCGGTTTACAAATTTTAAGGATGCCGTTTCCTAAATCAATGTTCGTGCAGCAATCTGTACCGGATCCCATACAGGTGAGAATGGTGGTGCATAGGAAAGATCAAGGTCCATTAATTGTTGCGCTGTCATTCCTGCTGTAATAGCTGCTACAACGGTATCTATCCGTTTTGCAGCACCAATCGTACCAACAATCTGCCCCCCAAGAATACGGCCTGTATTTTCTTCAGCCACAAGCTTTATTGTCATCTTGCCTGTACCTGGAAAATAACCGGAAAGAGTTGTACTGTCAATATTTGTGGTTTTGTATTTAATGCCCAGCTCTTCTGCTTCTTTTTCAGACAGACCTGTACGTGAGATTTCAAGTTCCCTGAATTTCGTTATGGCTGTTCCCAGAACACCGGGAAAAACAATATCTCCGCCACTGATGTTGATGCCGGCCACAAGGCCTTGCTTATTGGCCACTGTGCCAAGGGGTATATAGACCTGCCTCTTTTTTAAAAGATGAAATGATTCGGCGCAATCTCCTGCTGCCCAGATATCCGGCACTGAAGTACGAAGCTTTTTGCTTACCCGTATGGCATCCCCTGCACCTAAATCAATTCCAGCTTTTCCGGCTAGTCCGGAATTAGGTTTTACACCAAGACCCATAATCACGATGTCGGCCTCAAGGCTTTGTTTCTTTGTAATAACAGCTTTAACCCTGCCCTGAGAATTTTTTTCAAAACTTTCAAGCTTCTCCTTAAGAAAAACTTTCACCCCCTCTTCAGCCATAAATTCGGAGATCTCCTCAGCAATGTCCTTATCCATGGATGACATTACCTGTGGAGCCATATCAATCAGGGTAACATTCATACCTATGTCCAGCAATGCTTCAGCCATTTCAACGCCTATATAACCGCCTCCGGCAATTACAGCACTGGCAGGTTTATTTTTTTCAATATACTTTAATACATCAATTCCGCTTTGCAAGGCTGAGAGCCCGAAAATTCCCTGAGCATCCACTCCATCTACCGGGGGTATAACCGGAGATGCCCCGGTGGCAATCAGCAGATCGTCCCAGGTCTCCACGAACTCCTCTCCACTCTTCAGATCTTTAACCCTTACATGTTTCTTATCAGTATCTATTGCAACCACCTCATGCAAAACACGAACATCTATATTCTGTTTTTTAAGAAACACCTCCGGTTTGCGTGCAATCAAATTATCATATGATTTGATCAGTCCGGCGATATAATAGGGAATACCACAGGCGGCATAGGAGGTGTGAGGGCCCCTTTCAAACACAACTATCTCCCGGCTGGTTTGTTCACGCCTTATTTTAGACGCTGCAGTCATACCGGCAGCATCACCGCCAATTATTACCAGTTTTCTCTTGCTCATAATTAATCAGGTTAATTACTTACATAAAGATAACCGTTTTTTTGTTTATTTAGACGTAACTATTAACAGTGAAGTAACTTTGCAACTGGTAAAAGGAAAACAGGAATAACCTGACCACAGTGGACCGGTGAGCTATAGTGGCTGCAAGTGTAATTAACCTCGTTACTCTGCGAAACCAGTAAAATCATGGTATTTTTCATGAAAGGTTTTGTTGGATACAAGGGAAAGGGTTATGCATTTTTCTCCTTTTTTTGCCATAATCCTTTAATCTTCCTTAATGTAATTGAGTGTTTCCGGGTACCCTCCTCACCTAACAAAAAGGCATAAGGCTTCATGAAGTCAATATGAGAAAATACAATACGGATAACAGCAAGAAACGGCACTATTAGCAGCATTCCCGGAATACCCCAAATCATGCTGGCAGCGACAAGACCTGTGATAATAAAAAAAGGATTTATCTTAACATTTCCTCCTACAATATTTGGAGTAAGCAGATTGTTCTCAATAAACTGAATAACAATAAAAAGCAAAACCACCCTGAATGCAAGTACTAAATTACCTTCGCCAATAAGGGCAAACAAGAAAGGTACCAACCCTCCTAGCAATGTGCCAAAATAAGGTATGAAATTAAAAATTGCTGCTGTGACACCCAGTGCAATTGGATATTTTATGCCAATTAACCACAACCCTAAGGAATTGATAAAGAATAGAATAAAAACTACGACAATAACACCAGCCATGTAACGAACCATTATCGTTGATATTTCTCTTAATATCGCAATCACTTGCACCCTGTATGATCTTCCGGCTACCTTTAGCAGAAAATACATGAATTTTGTCCGGTAATATAAAAAAAGAAAAATATAAACCGGCAATAACCCAAAGGCAACGATTGTACTGGTTGTGGCACTAAAAAGCGCCTGAAAGTATTCGGCACCTGATTCAAGCAAGGAGGAGGTCTGGTTATTTATGATTTTTTCTGTATCACTCTTATCAAACCCAAAATACTCTCCTAGACCGGCAATCATCTGCGATAAATTGGTAATACCGCTCTCTGCCAGTTTAGGGAGGCTGCCTGCAACAGGTAAAATTCTATTGTAAGCAAACAGGAGAAGGCCGGCAAGAAAAAACAAAGCGCCCAATATGGTAATAAAATTGGCAAGAATACGCGGAAGCCCTTTTTTTTCAAGCCAATAGGCTACAGGGTATATCAAATACGCAAGCAGAAAGCCAAAGGCGATAGGATAAAGAAAGTTACGAATGATTATCAGCCCATATATAAAAAGTATAATTGCCAGCAGGGAATAGCTCATTCGCTGAGCCAAAAAAAATCTTTTTTCAGAGCGTTTAAAGTCCTTTGTCGTCATCAGGGGTTTGATGAAAAAATTAATCTATGCAAAAATAGTCAAAATGCTTTTTATAACAATTAACAGTTAAGCTACTATGTAACCGGTAAATACATTCAACCCATTATTAAACAATAAGAATAAATGCTTATATTAGTCTCATAATATGTAACAAAATGAAATATACCTATAAGAGAGGGGCATACTGGCTTTTTGTCTATCTTTTTCTGGCGCTTATCCCCCTGATAGTTGCTATATCAGGCAGTACCCCCGGCAACAGGGGATTCTGGACGGAGTTAGGTGTTGCTTTCGGTTTCATTGGTTTTGGAATGCTTTGCCTGCAGTTTCTTTTTTCAGGCCGTTTCAGAAAGATCGCCCCCACTTACGGAATGGATAATCTTTTGCAGTTTCACCGTGAAATAGGGATCCTGGCCTTTTTATTTATTCTCGCTCATCCTTTACTGTTATTGATTGTCGATTTTGAATTTATCTCGTTTATAGATCCAAAAGTAAATGCTCTCAGGGCAATCTCTTTAATATTTGTTACAATAGCGATTATCCTGGTTTTAGCTTCAAGCATATGGCGTACTGCTTTCGGACTTGATTATGAAAAGTGGAGACTACTGCACGGTTTCCTTTCATTAGCTGTTATTTTTATTGGTACTGTTCACTCCCTGCAAGTTTCGTATTATCTTGATCCGATGTGGAAAAAAAGTGCCATTGTATTATTGTTTTTGTTTTACGGTTACCTGGTAATACACACCAGGCTTACCAGACCATGGCTTAACCGCAAAAAACCTTATAAGGTAACCGGAGTTGCCAGGGAACGTGGTGATAGCTGGACAATTAAAGTTAAACCTGAAAAACACCGAAGAGTTCAGTTCATTTGCGGGCAATTTGTATGGCTAACCATAGGCAAAACCCCCTTTTCTCTCCAGCAACACCCCTTTACCATTGCCTCAAGTACGAGTGATAAGGAGCTTTCATTTACGTCAAAAGAATCCGGAGACTTTACCTCAACCTGGAAAGATATCAAACCCGGTACCATGGTCTATCTCGAAGGGCCATTCGGCTCTTTCGTCCCCGAAAGGGGGAAAAACCTTTTTCTTGTTATGGGAGGTATCGGCATAACTCCTGCAATGGCTATGTTGCGGAGTATGAAAGATAATAAGGATCCCAGGCAGGCTGTTTTAATTTACGCGAATAGTGAGTGGGAGGATGTTACATTCAGAGAAGAGCTAATGGAATTAAGCCGGAAAATTAATCTGAAACTGATCCACCTGCTTGAAAAGCCTCCTGAAAACTGGGAAGGAGAATCAGGTCTGGTTTCCAGAGAACTTTTGCAAAAATATCTGCCTGAGAATCCTGAACATTTTATGTATTTTATATGCGGCCCGAAACCACTTATGGATATATCTGAACTCGCATTGAGGGACCTTGGAATAGACTGGCGGCTGATTTATACTGAACGGTTTGAAATTATTTAGTAAAGTGATAAATTATTGATGAAGGAAAATATGAGATTCCAGAAAAACAGGATGCTACTGTATAAAACCATCCGCAGGATTGCTGACCTGATCGGCATTCTGCTCCTTGTTGCAGCGATTCTTTTTGCAGCCGGTTCTTAACAATTTGAGTTGCTTTTAACCGTCTGCATGATCGCTGATTCCAGGTATCTGGTTTCTTTAAAGAAGGACATGTAAACTTCCCGGAATAAAAGAGAAAAAGGTTCTTCCTATTTCTGCAGTGGAGGATCTTAAATTCAAAGGGGGATGAGCAGACCCGCCATACAAACAGATTGCAATCAAATATGCAATTGCTGTAAATAAGCAAGTACACCAAATATCCTCAGCAACCAAATTACAAGAAGGATCACTACAACTAAATTTAAAATGCCTTTGATAGTTCGTTGCATGGGAATCAGGTTTACAAGCCAGAGGAGAATTCCCACAACAATAATAACAATTAAAACAGTTAGTATAGGCATAATAATAGTTTTTGTGTGAGACTAAATTTTTGTTTTATAAAAGTACATAATTTATAATAAAGAAGTATACATGACAGCAGATACGAGTAAAGTAACTTTGCAACCGGTAAGATCATGGGAGGCACAGGCATAACTCCTGCAACGGCTATGTTGCGGAGTATGAGAGACAATAAGGAATCAAGGCAGGCTGTCCGGCTTTACTCCTCCTCAAATTTTATAACTTCCACCGGACAACTTTCCGCAGCTTCTTTTATGTCATCTTCGTAATCATTAAAGTTCACGCCATCCTTTACGACAGCCGTATCATCCATCATATCAAATACATCAGGACAAATGTCGACACAAACTTCGCATGCAGTACATCCTTCTTCTATCCATACTTTTTTAATAGCCATAACTTTAATTTTTTAAGTGGTTAATTAATACTAATGGTTAACTGGCTGTCGTATTATGCTATATTAAATTCCTGATAAGAATGGTTTATTCATCAATCCATTTCCGGGCAATAACTGCCTCACCTACTTCAAAAAACTTTATTTCACCTGACACAAATGGCCCGGTTAGATTGGTAAGTTTTTCAACAACACCACCCTTACCAACAACAGCTATTTTATCAAAGTTTTTAATGTGCTTAAAGTATATTTTGAAATCCTCCCATAAAGCTGAGGGTTCAATTCCCTCAATTTCTTCAATCTCAAAATATAGTTTGCGTGTATCAAATTCACGTTCGGTTTTTTCCAGCAGAGGAGTCAGTTTGTCATAATCCTTTTTCTCAACCTTACCCCTCACCTTGAAGGCAATCAGATTGTCTTTAGTGATATCAAGTATCTCAAACATAGCTAAAAGTGTTTTTAATAAATTATTTTATAATACCTAAAATTGCAACAAATATCAATAATACAAGGAATATCCAGAAGAATCCGCTTAAAACAACATATGGAGCTTCTTTTCTGAGAGTTCCTGACCCCTCTTCATCAGATTCCAAACCTCTTCGAATGTTTGGGGGTGTGACAGCTGCCAGTAAGATAGCAAAAGCAACTATCACAAATATAATCGGGAACCATGCAATATCATAAAAGACAGGTCCGACAGGTTCAATCCATGCTGCTCCGGCTAAACCGGCAGCTATAAGGACAAGTAAAAAGGACCATAAGGTGCCCCAGGGACCGGAGAATTTAAAGACATAGTAAAAAAGGGTGCCTATAAATATAGCCGCAAGAATCGTAAAAATAATCTGAACTAAGGTCATGGTATTAATATTAATTGGGTTTAACTAAATACCATATAAAGTTATGCCATAAAAGTATAATACAATATAATTATTCTTTATTCAACATTAAAGTGCTGACTATAAATGATTAATTGATGGGGTGAGCATTCTATATAAATATCCAGGTTGTAGTATTATTGCTACAGAATGTAGAATTCCGGTTACAATAATTAAAAGGCCCTTATCAAATTGTATTACTTATAACGAATCTTAAGTGCAGATGGTAAAATTTCTACTTCCAGGGATTTTATGTCCCTTATTATCTCACCGTCCACCTGGAGGTCGTGTGAATAATCAAGAACAATGTCAGCCTGGTTGGTTTTAATTAAATCCACATATTTCAGCTTTTCAGACTTGCCAAACAAAAACATCATGATCAAATAGAAAAGGCTCCACCAGGGATAGGGTCGTATGATAACAATTTCAAACTGACCATCATCCAGTTTCCCTGCCGGATTAATAACTGCACCTGTACCAAAACTCCTGGCATTTGCCATTACAAGCATCTCTGCGCTGAACCTCTTATTTAAGGAAGGAGTCTTGAGATTAAAAGAAAAGTGAGTTCTCTTTGATAAAAGCTCTTTTAACATCTGCTTGCCATAACCAGGCAAACCTTTTGACCCTTCCTGTTCAAATCTCTTAACAATCCTTGCATTAATACCTATGTCACTCAGATGGCAACAATATATATTCTTATTTAAGTGAATTACATCAACAGGTTTAGCGTTGCTTTCAAGAATAAATTGAAGGGCTTCACTCATATCTGAAGGTATACCAAGATTATAGGCCAGACCATTTGCCGAACCTGCCGGAATAATACCCATCTCAATCTGGCTATAAACAAGCGCTGTAGCAACCTGGTTAACAGTCCCATCTCCACCTGCGGCAACAACTATATCAGGATTAAATACTTTGATTTTTTTACGGATTTTAATATCTGCATCATATTGCTCTGTATAATATAATTCCCATTTGAAATTATATTTATCTGCAAAGCCGGATATTAAAGATACCGTGTCAGTTTTGTCAATTACCTCTGATGTAGGATTCGCTATAAAAAGTATTTTTATCATGTGATACTGAAAGACTTTTATCTGTATGTGTTCTGGATTAAATGGTTTTTTAAATGGAACAATAGTTGTTATTATGTAACAAATTTAATGCAAAAAAAACATGAAGTTGATAAAACCTTTTGTCAGAGGCGTAAAAAAACCTTTTAAAGTATTCAAGGTATTTCTAAAACAAAAGGCCGGATGGATGGGAACTCCAAAAATCCTGCCTTACAGGGGATTCGGAAATCATCTGGAAGTTTTCATACAGGGTATGGTAATAGAGGATAAGGGACTGGCGAAACCGGAAGACAGGCACCGGGTATGGCACAATATACTGGCGATGATAAAACGTTTTTCCAGTGATGAAATACCAGGTGTAAAGGTAAAAGCTGAATTTTATGGTCTTTCACAGATCTCAGAAACTGATGATAACGGCTTCTTTTCCTTTCATTTCAATGTAAAGGAAATTTCAGATAAATTAATTCAAAAACACTGGCATTCCATCAACATGATATTAATGGACGAGATAATAGAAGATCAGCCGGAAATATCTGCTGAAGGTGAGATCAGAATTGTTTCCAGGGATGAGAGACGGATCATTGTATCAGATATTGACGATACAGTTTTAATTTCACATTCAACCCAGACGTTCCGGAAATTAAAACTGATGCTCCTTAGAAATGCATTGACAAGATTGCCCTTTAAAGGTGTCTCTGCATTTTACCGGGCTCTTGAAAGAGGAAAAGAACAAAAAGCTTTCTATCCTTTTTTCTATGTTTCAAGTAGCGAGTGGAACCTGTACGACCTGCTGGAAAATTTCTTCGACCATAACACATTACCAAAAGGAGTATTTATGCTAAGAAAGCTTGAACACAGCATTCTCAAATTCTGGAAATCAGGGCAGGGAAATCACGAACATAAATATGAAAAAATCAAATTACTGCTCGAATTCTTTGAAAACCAGAAATTTATTTTAATAGGTGACAGCGGGCAAAGAGATCCTGAGATATACAACCGTCTGGCGAGTGATTTCCCGGGGAGAATAGAAACTATATATATCCGCAAAATAGGTAAAGGATTGTTTTTTGAGGATATTGAACAAGTGAACTCAAAACTTAAAAAAGTAAAGACTCATTATCTGCAGGTTGAAGACACCAAAGATGCAGCAGGACATGCAATAATTGAAGGTTATATTAATGAAGAACTCTATCATGAATATTCACAAATAAAAGATCCGGAAATGGTTAAGTTTTAAGTGTTTCTTTTCAACCGGTATTGAAGTATATCAGTCCCATATTAATCTCACTGGTTTTTATCTTATTCTTCAACTTTTCACATAAATAATCAGGCACAACAAGGAATAAATGACCTTTTAAATTTTTTGCATATAATGCCATCTGTCTCCATTTTTCAACATCGATTTTATCTTCAAGTTCAATCTCATATAAATCAACCTGCGCATCATAATGAACTGCCAGATCCGGAATAAACTCACGGTTTCCATCCTTTAACTTTATCTTTTCGGGGGTGCCATATTTCCCGGTATACCTGGTTTCAAATAACTGAGGTTCTTTTTCACTCTCTATTGTTGTAATGACTGCTCTGATAATCGCCGCCTTATCAATATCTTTATTCTTCTGCATAATCTATATTTATATATCTACCTGACAATATGTTACCGATTCATATTATTAAATGTAAACTATAGACCTTGTGAGATTGACCAAAGGTCCATCTCGCCATCGATAATCATCCGAATTTTTATGAATTTTGCTTATGGCTAGTTTCATGACTATTAATTTTAAGCATAATAAATCATGATTATACAAGGAGGCGGAAAATCATACTTTCTTACTCCAGGATCAATATTACGCTAATTTCATACCAAAATGTTATGTGGATGCAAGTAAGCAAGTAGCTATTGAACCGTCAAAAATCTGATATTAAAACAATAAGTTGCGCTAATACCATGTCGCAGTCCATAGTAACAGCATTCAATGCCCGGGTTTTCAAAATAGTTCAGGAAATAATCAGGGACAAAAACCCAGCACAGCAGGTTTTGAAAAGTGAGGAAAAATTTCACACAATTCCGGGATATTCTACATACAGATCAGATCGTATTAAAGGATAACACGGATAAGAAGCCAATTCATAATTTCTAATTTCAGCCCCTTCTAAACTCACTTACCGTATTAATACTCACCGTACATGTAATATCATCTTATTTCGGTTTTAGTAAAGGTATCTTCTCTTTTAGCGTCACTTATTTTGGCATGGAATTCGTCACATCACTAACAGAAACAAATCAAAACCACATTATGAAACTTATATACAAATTTAGTGAACTTGATAATTCAAAGGTTAAAGAAGTAGGCGGTAAAAATGCATCACTCGGTGAAATGTTCAGCGAACTGGATTCTAAAGGAATTACTATTCCTGATGGATTTGCCACATCATCTGAAGTCTACTGGAAATTTATTAAAGAGAATGAAATTTTTGAAAATATCAAAGAGTCCCTTACATCTCTAAAGAAAGGAGATAATAAGAAGTTAAAGGAGGTGGGCAAAAAATGCAGGAATATTGTTATGCGCTCACCCATTCCAGGGGTGATAAAAGATGAAATAATCGAGGCTTTTAAAGATCTGAAAAAAAGAGAAAAATCCCTAAAAAGCGTTGCAGTGCGCAGCAGCGCAACCGCAGAAGATTTACCTGATGCAAGTTTTGCCGGCGAGCATGATTCATTCATGAACATTAAAAGCCAACAGGAGTTACTTGATGCCTGGAAAAAATGTGTGGCTTCACTCTTTACCGACCGGGCAATAAAATACCGGGAAGAGAAGGGATTTGACCATATGAAAATAGCGCTTTCAGTAGGAGTTCAAAAAATGGTAAGGGCTGATAAAGCATCAGCAGGAGTCGCTTTTACTCTGGATCCGGATAGTGGCCACAGAAAAGTGATCATGATTGATGGTGCATGGGGACTGGGAGAGAATGTGGTACAGGGAAGTGTCCTTGCAGATGAATTTTACCTTTTTAAAGATGCTCTTAAAAACAATAAAAAATCCATAATAGCTAAAAAGCTTGGTGCGAAATCCAAAATGATGGTGTATGACAACAGCAGGAATGGCAACCAAACAACCAAGAACAAAAATACACCAAAAAATAAAAGAAATGAATATGTGCTTTCGGATAAAGAGCTTGAAAAATTGGGGAAATGGTGCCTGGAAATAGAGGAACATTATGACAGGCCCATGGATATAGAATGGGCCAAAGATGGTGATTCAAATGAACTATATATAGTACAGGCAAGACCCGAGACCGTTCACTCTTCAAAAGAAAAAACCAGGAAACTTAAAAATTTCAACCTCGAACGTAAAAATAAAAAGCCGATAATAAGCGGGGTTGGTATAGGGAATAAAATAGCCGCCGGGAAAGCCAAAATACTTAGCTCTCCGGAAGAATCAGGCAAACTTGAGAAAGGTGATATACTTATTACAGATATCACAAATCCCGACTGGGATCCTGTTATGAAAAAAGCGGCGGCTATAATTACAAATAGCGGCGGAAGAACCAGCCATGCAGCCATAGTCGCCCGTGAGCTTGGCGCAGTTGCCGTGGTAGGTACAGAAAATGCAACTGAAAAAATAAAAGATGGCCAGCATATTACCGTATCATGCGCCGAAGGTAACGAGGGGTTCATTTTTGAGGGCATAATGGACTGGAAAGAAGATGAAATTGATCTGGATAAGCTCGGAGAGCCCAAAACTGAAGTGATGCTGATCCTTGCCAACCCTGACACAGCATTTAACAACTCAATGCTCCCTGTTGATGGCGTAGGGCTTATGAGACTTGAGTTTGTTATAAACAATTCAATAAAAGTCCATCCCCTTGCACTTGCAAAATTTGATGAAATTGAGGATAAGAAAATAAAAAAAGAGATTGAAAAGATCACTGCCGGTTATGAAGATAAAAAAAAGTTCTTTGTTGAGAAATTATCCATGGCTATAAGTACTATAGCAGCTGCATTCCATCCGAAAGATGTTATTGTAAGAATGAGCGATTTCAAGTCTAATGAGTATGCTGACCTGATTGGAGGAAAGCAGTTCGAACCGGAGGAGGAGAACCCAATGGTTGGTTTCAGGGGAGCATCAAGGTATTATAATGAAAAGTATATCGAAGGATTTAAACTTGAATGTGAATCAATGAGAGTAGTCAGGGAAGAAATGGGGTTTACCAATGTTAAGCTAATGATCCCATTCTGCCGTACCGTTGAAGAAGGAAGAAAAGTACTTAAAACTCTGGATGACAATGGATTGAGAAAAGGTGAGAATGATCTGGAGCTATATGTAATGACGGAAGTGCCTAGCAATGTTATTCTTGGTGAAGAATTTGGGGAAATTTTTGACGGATTTTCAATAGGTTCAAATGACCTTACCCAGTTAACTTTGGGTATAGACAGAGATTCGGAGATAGTTTCAGGTCTGTTCAATGAAAAAGATGAATCTGTCAAGGCTATGATAAGCATGGCAATTGAAAAGGCACATAAAAAGAAACGGAAAATAGGACTTTGCGGACAGGCCCCAAGTGATTTTCCGGAATTTGCCAGGTTCCTGGTCGAACATGGCATTGATAGCATTTCATTTAACCCCGATGCAGTAGCCAGCGGCATAAAGAACATAGTAAAAGCCGAAAAAACCTGACAAAAAAATCAAGCAGGCTGCAAAGCCGGTACTATATAAATTAAATAAAATGCTAACTTAAAAACAGAATGTTATGGGAATGGTAAAAGTAATTGAAGTTATTGCTTCATCAGACAAGGGATTTACAGAAGCCACTGAAAATGCTGTGGCAGAAGCTGCAAAAACAGTAAAAAACATCAGGTCAATTTACATCGAACACATGAATGCCAATGTTGAAAACAACAAAATTGTATCATATGCAGTAAATGCAAAAATATCTTTTGAAATCGACAAATAATAGTCATTAAGGGTTTTTGAACTTTGTAACGCATACTTTTTAACCGGTTAAGCTGGGACTTAACGTTGTGCCGATAAACAACCTTATGATCCCGGCTTAATCGGTTATGTATATTTTACAGCTAAACAAAAATCAACCTGCAATGATAATTATCGTTTTCGGTTTACCGGGCTCAGGAAAATCATATTTCGCCGGTCACCTCCGGAAAGAGATAAATGCCGTTTTGTTTAATACCGATATGATCAGAGATGAAATTGATCAAAAAGGTAAATATGAAGAGAGAACAAAACAACTGGTATATAAAGAGATGCTAAGAAAAACATTAGAGAACCTGAAAAATGGCAGCGACATAATAGTAGACGGAACCTTTCATAAAAGGGACAGAAGAAAAGATTTTATATCCGCTGCAATCAAAAATAAAACAGAATTAAGGCTGATAGAAATAAGGGCATCTGAGCATACCATTAAAAAACGTCTTGCACAAAAAAGAGAATATAGTGAAGCTGACTATTCTGTTTATCTGAAACTAAAGGCAGAATTTGAAGAAGAGTATTCATATCACCTGGTATTATGGTCAGATTCACTCCCAATAGAAGACATGATCATTAAAGCAAAAAGCTATATCTATGGAAATTAAACAGATCCATGCGCTTATAGATAACCGCAGTCTGCCAGGCAACTACATGAATACCGGTTTAAAAGAGACACATATTTCGTGGATAATACTGACAGATGATCTCGCATACAAGATAAAAAGACCGGTAAGCTATTCATTCGCTGACTTTTCATCACCGGAGAAACGTAAACATTTCTGCTATAAAGAACTGGAACTGAACAGGAGGCTTGCACCTGATATGTACCTGGATGTATTGCCGGTTACAAATAAAATGATCGGAACAAAACCGGAGAATAAAAGAGAAGAGGTTATTGATTATGCAGTCCAAATGAAACGCATGGATAATAATAAAGAAATGGATAAGCTTTTAAAAAATAAGAAGGTAAATACAAGGCAAATTGATAAACTGGCAAAGAAAGTATCAGGGTTTCATAAACAAGCCAGGGTGATCAACAAACCTTTTAACATTGACCATTTAAAGGAAGACTATTCCGATATTAAATCAGTTGGCTCTTATGTCAAAAAAATGGCAGGTGGAAATTGGGAGAAAAAAATTGCAGGCTGTATTGAAAAATCTTCAATATTCCTGAACAATAACAAAAATCTGCTTAATGAAAGAGTTAAAAACAATTTCCGTAAAGATTGTCATGGAGACCTTAACGCTTATAATATTTTCCTCTATGATGATCCGGTAATTTTCGATTGTATTGAATTCAATGATGATTTCAGGCAGATTGACATACTTAACGAAATTGGATTTTTATGCGTTGACCTTGATTTTTTTGACAGAGAAGATCTTGGCGAAATTTTCTGTGATAAATATTTCAAATATTCCAGCACCGAGGATAACCCGGATACAAATAAATTACTGGCATATTATAAAAGCTACAGGGCTAATATCAGGGCTAAGGTAACTCTTATCAGTGCTAAAAAGTCGAATACGGATATAAATTCACAAAAAATCAAAGATGCCAAAAAGTATATTGATCTGATGAAAAAATACTCAGAAATCATTTAAAAAATGAGGAATTCTTACACGCTGCAGGGGCAAATATTGCTGAAATAAAAAATATTTCTGCAATATGCATA
>SKND01000161.1 GCA_007120695.1 Bacteroidales bacterium
CTGTTTACAGCTTTTAACCTTTTAAGGATTTCATTTATTTTTCCCAAATGCTGGGGAGCATCGGAAGCATGAATCAGGTGAATTTTCGGTGAGGATGCCATAGTAAATTTCTTTAAAATAGCTTGCTCATTTGTACAGCAACAAATATACAAAAAAATAAATATAAATAAATATATATAAATATGTGAATTTAACACTTAGCTGGATTCAGGCAAAGACCTGATGTACATTCTTAATCTTTTACTATTCGGTTTATCAGTGGATTATCCAATTATGTATCTAGAGCATTTTCCCTTCTTTGGCAAATTCCCTAAGGATGTATTCCTGTAAATGCGCTTCGCCTATCACTGATTTACCGGAAGCCAATGCCTGCAGGCATACCTGCTGCACCACATTCACTATGTTTGCTCCTGTCATCTCATACTGTGCTGCTATTTTGTCTAAGCTTAGTGACGGATCGAAACTGATTTCCGGTGGAAAGGCATTTTTCCAGATTTTAAGGCGCTCTGCTTTTTGAGGCATTGGAAAGTGGATGATGGATTGAAACCTTCGTACAAAAGCGTCATCCATATTATCCCTGAAATTGGATGCGAGAATTACAAGTCCGTTATAATTTTCTATCCGCTGCAATAAATAAGAGACCTCCTGATTGGCATATTTATCATGCGCATCCCTGACATTGGTCCGTTTGCCAAAAAGGGCATCGGCCTCATCGAAAAACAGGATCCAGCTTTTATTTTCGGCTTTGGAGAACAGATTGGCAAGATTTTTTTCTGTTTCCCCGATAAACTTGGAAACTACCATTGCCAGATCAATTTTATAAACATCTTTACCTGTGTATTTTCCAAGCAATGTTGCCGCCAGGGTTTTTCCGGTACCAGGTGGTCCATAGAACAATACCCGGTAGCCAGGCTTGAGCAGGTCTTTCAAATTCCACTCATACAACAGGGTTTGTCCGTGTTTGATCCATTTTTCCAGATCAGTGATCTGATGAAAAACCCGTTCTTCCAAAACCAGATCTTTCCACTCCAGTTTGGTTTCTATAAGCTGTGCAGGAAAATGCATTCCAAATTTTGGTTTGTTGATTTTTCCCGCAGTTATTAGATCCAAATAATCGGGTGACATAATCAGCTTGCCACACATGCCGGGCTCTCCATGAGGAGGGTTTTCCAGCCATAAGAGCTGCTTTTTTGCGAAAAAATGATTTTCATTGAAGTACCTGTGGAGCTTAAATCTTTTTTCCAGCTCATCACCTGCAAGGATAAACAAAACCGTTTCACCTGTGGGAATAAAACCACGGAACTGTGTTCCCCTGACGCCTCCCAGTTGTGGAAAATCACCTGGTTTTGGAAGCTTTTGCTGGATGATCTGATCAAAGAAGTTTGGATCGAGGTGAGGGGCCAATGCAATCAAAAAAATGATATACTCCTCTTTGGTCCACCCGGTGAATAGCTGTAAAGAAGGTACTTTAATTTTTAAATTCCAGTCTTCCTTTTTGGAATCCGGATCAAAATATTTATCAAAACGATAGTTAACCACGAGTGCCAGATCATTTAAAAAATTTTGCAAATTTGGTTTCATCTCTGATTTGGTCATAATCTTATTTTTTAAATTATGGGATAGCCTGCTTCTGAATATAGTTAGGTATTTCCAACTCCATTTAATTATAAAATTTTTTAACAATTGAATAGAATTATTGTTTCATTGTGGCTTTACAAAATTTGTTGCTTCACTCTCTCCTCAACCTATTTTTTTCAGAAATTGCATAAAATATTTTGTAATACATCCAGATATCTGTATATTTGTATGAGCAAATAGACATAAGTATAACTACATATGTTGTATCCTGTTTTAAATGCTATTTCTGATCAATTAAATTCCAGCATCTATAAGAAATGGGGGGAAACCATCAATGGGACAAGTGAAATCGTCCAATTGAACAATATTGCAAACATTAACGATGAGAAAAATGATCTGCAGAATAAAATTATTTTTACTTTAATTAAAGTAGAGGAGGAAACAAGTCTCAAGAACGGTAATTTCTATACCAAAAAGGAAAAAGCTCAAATAATAAAACACCAACCTCCCATTTACCTTAATCTTTACCTTCTGGTTTCTGTAACAAAAAAAACATACAAAGAAGCTCTTCAGCTTCTTTCTGATACGATTACCTTTTTCCAGGCACATAAAATATTCCTCATTCAATTGGGAGATGAGGGGTCAGGGAACGATGGGCATTATAGGATTACCATCGAACAACATGAAATAAACCTTCAGGAAGTGTTTGATATGTGGAGTAATTTAGGAAACAAGCATTTTCCTTCGGTTTTCTATAAAATACGTTTGCTGAAGATTTTTGATTTTGAGAAATTTGAAGACACCAAACCTGTTAAAAAGATAAAAGTTCAATATGAAAATAATTATCATTGACCAAGTAGGTTGAGTCTTAAAAATGGATTCTTTATCATTTTTAGGAATTGTTTGTGAAACCAATAAAAACATGATTAAAGATGGTTACAAAAAGAACCCCCGGCGTATACGTTGAAGAAATTTCTTATGTTCCTCCCGCCATTGCAGCTGTAGAAACTGCCATTCCAGCCTTTATAGGATACACAGACCTTGAAAATGACAAATTAGAAGCTAAAAAGATCGGATCACTTTTAGATTTTGAAGACGCTTATTGTGACTGGGAAAATTGGAAGTTAACATATGATGTCAAGGAAAATGCTATTAAGGAAGATTTTTCCAGAAATGAGCTCTACTATCACATGCAGCTTTATTTTGCTAATGGCGGTGGCAGGTGTTATGTAATTTCTCTGGGCAAAAAAAATAAAAATACGGGCGGAAACAAAGCGGATTTTATGGCAGCTTTGGATGTGCTTTACAAAGAAGATGAGCCTACTCTGATCCTGTTTCCGGAAGCCAGCCAGCTTCCCTACCAAAGCTGTATGGATGTGTACCAGGCCGCTCTTGCTCAGGCTTCCGACCTGATGGACCGGTTTGTTATCCTTGATGTTCCTGAAGCGGATGATGAGATAGACACTTTCCGTAATGGTATAGGGGCCAATAATTTGCGTTTTGGGGCAGCTTATTATCCTTATCTAAAAACGTCAATCAGCAAATATGGCCTTTTAAATTCTGAGGATTTCGAATTTAAAAATTTACCAGCAGAGGATAATAAGATCCAAAAAGCTGAAAATCTATCAAAAGAGGATGATGAGGGGAAGAAAACCAAAAATCCGAAGGCCAAAAAAGAGTATGGGAACCTGGAAAGCAAGGAGATGATACGCTTTATTAAATCCCAAACATTAACCTTGCCACCCAGTGCAGCGATAGCAGGTGTTTATGCAAGTGTTGATGGTTCCAGAGGTGTCTGGAAAGCTCCTGCTAATGTGAGCCTCAAATTGGTTAGAGGCCTGGTAAGAAAAATAACCGAGGAAGAGCAGGCAGGCCTTAATGTCGACGCGGAAGGTGGAAAGTCCATTAATGCCATTCGTCCTTTTACCGGACAGGGTATATTGGTATGGGGGGCACGTACTTTAGATGGCAATGATAATGAATGGCGGTATGTAAATGTCAGGAGGTTTTACAATTTTGTGGAGGTATCTGTAAAAAAAGCTACCCGGAAATTCGTATTTGAAGCTAATGACGCCAATACCTGGGTAAGGGTAAGTACCATGATCGAAAATTTTCTCTCCAACTTATGGCGACAAGGAGCATTAGCCGGAGCTACAGCTAATGAAGCTTATTTTGTGAAAGTGGGCCTTGGAGAGACCATGACCTATGATGATATCCTGAATGGCATTATGATAGTGGAAATAGGTCTTGCTGCCATCAGGCCTGCCGAATTTATTGTTTTGAGATTTTCTCATAAAATACAAGAATCTTAATATGCAAACCTAAAAATTAAAAAATTATGGCTGAAAAATATCCCATACCCAAATTTCATTTTCAGGTGGAATGGGGTGGCTCTAAGATAGGCTTCACTGAAGTTAGCGGACTTGATTTGGAAAGAGAAGTCATAGAATACCGTGATGGTGCCAGTGTAGAATACTCCAAATTAAAAATGCCTGGTTTGACCAATCACAGCAACATTACCTTAAAACGGGGTTCCTTTGAAAAGGACAATGAATTTTATACCTGGTGGATAGCCAATAAACTAGATACTGTTGAAAGACGGGATCTTATCATCAGTCTGTTGAATGAAGACCATGAACCTGTAATAACCTGGAAAGTCAAAAATGCCTGGCCCTCCAAAATTCAGCCTACTGATTTAAAGGCGGATGACAATAGTATAGCTATTGAATCAATGGAAATCGTTCATGAAGGACTTACCATCGAAAATGGCTGATTATTATCCACCGGTAGGTTTTCATTTCCTGGTCAAATTTGAAGATTTTACCGGGGAAAAAGATTCCCGGTTTCAGGAAGTGAGTGGATTGTCCGTTACGGTGAGTACTGAAGAGTTTGAAGAAGGAGGAGAAGTCCGTTTTAAGCATGAGTTGCCTAAAGGAACCTCTTATGATAACCTGGTATTAAAACGTGGCATTATCAGGAATTCTGAAATTGCAGAATGGTGTAAACAGGCAATTGAAAACCTGCATTTTGATCCTAAAAATCTGTTGGTAATTCTTTTGAATGAAAACCATGATGAACTATGCTCCTGGAATGTGGTACATGCCTATCCTGTCAAGTGGTCATTTGCGGGTCTTAATGCTGAAGCCAATGAACTGCTGATTGAAAGCATAGAACTTAATTACCACTATTTTACCTTAAAAAACCTTTGATATGTCCATAGAAATAAAAGAACTCATTATCCGCGCTTCGGTAAGAGAAAAATCTGAAAGGATGGAAGAAAAAGGGAAAAATGAAGCCACCCGGATCAGTTCTTCACTGGAAGAGCGGATAGTAACCCGCTGTGTGGACCAAATCCTGGAAATCCTGAGGATTCAAAACGAACGCTAAATGGCTGAAGGTAACTTAAGTAAACTCAAAATAATCGCATATCCGGATGATCGCTTCCAGGAAAATGGCATCAGTATATCTGTCCCTGTGAATCCGGGGAAATACCAACTTAACTATGGAATAGAGTATAGTGAGGATCAGGAACAGGGGACGCAGGGTAATAACCCGCCTTATAGCCGTACGCCGCCTGAAAGTATCCAGTTTGAATTCCTGTATGATGGAACGGGTGTTGTGCCTGGGTCCGGGGATGTATCCTCGAAAGTAAAGGAATTTAAAGAAACGGTATATAAGGTAGATGGAGAAATACACCGGCCAAAATTTTTAAAACTGCTTTGGGGAGATCTTTCTTTCAATTGTGTGCTGAAGGATCTCAAAATAAACTATACTTTATTCAAGCCTGACGGTACCCCTATCCGTGCTCTTCTCAATGCTGCTTTTTTGCAAATAGTGGAAGAGGAGCGAAGAGAGGCTGAACAAGGCAACAGTTCACCGGATCTTACCCATGTGCGTTTTGTAAAAGAGGGAGATACACTACCGCTTATGACTTACAGGATTTATGGTGACCCGGCACTCTACATACAGGTGGCAAAATACAATGGCATCAGAAATTTCAGAGAAATAGAACCTCATACACGTATCGTTTTTCCACCTATTGAAAAACTGTCATGAAAAAAACCATAAACTATACCATCCGTTCAGACGGTGAAGAAGTAATGCAGACCAATAAACTTAAAAGCATTCTTATATTGAACGAGGCGAACCGAATTCCCCGTGCCCAATTAGTGTTTCTGGATGGTGAGGTAAGTAAGCAGGATTTTAAATTTAGCAACCTGGAATTTCTCAAACCGGGCAGGATGCTGGAAATAGGTTTGGGTTATGAAGGGGATGTGAATCTGGTTTTCAAAGGGCTTATTACTAAGCATGGCATCAGGATAACCAATTCCAATACTTCCTACCTTGAAATAGAATGTAAACACGAGGCAGTTAAGCTTACCGTCAATAAAAATAACCAATTCTTTTATGATGTCAGTGATAAAGAAGCTCTTGGCCAATTGCTGGAGGAAACCAATTTGAAATATACTATTGAAGGTTTGTCGGAATTCACCCACCGACAATTGGTGCAGTATGAATGCACTGCCTGGGATTTTATGCTTTCCAGAGTAGATGTTAACGGGCACCTCCTCTTATTTAATAATGAAGAGCTAACCATAGCTGCTCCTTCAATGGAAGGCGAGATTCAATTGGATTGCCATTATGGTTTAAATGTGTTAAGCTTCCATGCCGAGATGGAAAGTGAAGGACAGTCTTCAGAGGTAATAAGCAAAACATGGTCTTCGGCAAAGCAGGAATTGGTGGTAACCAATGGAAAGCAAGAATTTACCAATCAAATCGGTAATATCAATTCCGAAGATTTAGCCCGGGCAGTGAATGGGGATCCTTCATTTTTACAACATTCGGCTAACCTTCCTGAAGATGAACTTACTACATGGGCAAATTCCAAAGCCACGAAAAACGAACTTTCAAAGGTGAGAGGAAATGTCCGGATTCGGGGTATTTCTAATATTTTCCCCGGTGATATCATCCGTTTGAAGGGGTTTGGAGACCGTTTTAAGGGTAAAGCCTATGTAACGGGAGTGCGCCATGAAGTCAGCAATGGAAACTGGACTACTAATCTTCAATTTGGTCTTCCATCAACCTGGTATTCGCAACAAAAAGATTTTCACGCACTTCCGGCCGCTGGAATGTTGCCTGCTGTAAAAGGATTACTTATAGGCGTGGTAACACAGCTGGAAAATGATCCTGAAAAAGAATACCGCATCAAGGTAAGGCTTCCCGTGATCAGTAATGAGGAGGAAGGCATATGGGCACGGCTGGCAAATGGGTATGCTGGCGATAACTACGGAACCTGTTTTTTTCCCGAAATCAACGATGAGGTGATTGTTTCCTTCCTGAATGAGGATCCCCGAAAACCAGTAATATTGGGCATATTGCACAGTAGTGCCAAACCTTCACCTGTTCCCCTTACTGACGGTAATCATCAAAAAGCCATCATTAGCAGAAGCAATATAAAAATCCTTTGGGACGATGACAAAAATTCAATCACCATCTCCACCCCCGGAGGTAACCATATTAAGCTTGATGATGAGGGAGAGGAAATAAATATTTCGGATTCTCATCAAAATTCTATAAAAATGAACGACCAGGGAATTACCATACATAGTAGCAAAAATCTAAAACTAAAAGCAAATCAGAATATAGAACTTGAAGGGATAGACATCAGCAGTAAAGCCAGCGGTAAATTTGCTGCCGAAGGAAATGCCGGAGCGGAGGTAAAAACGAATGCCATAGCCATCGTAAAAGGATCTCTTGTACAGATTAATTAATATAAACCATAGAAATATGCCTGCAGCAGCAAGATTAGGAGACATCAGTACACATGGAGGAACTATAGTTGGTCCCGGAATCCCACATGTCCTCATCGAAGGAAAACCCGCCTCTGTGGCTACAGACATGCATACCTGTGCCCTTTCACCCAATGTGCATCAACCCACAGTTAGTCCCTTTCCAAAGGGAAGCTTTACTGTCCTTATCGGAGGTAAACCTGCTTTAAGGGTTGGTGATAGTTGTATTTGCGGGGCCGCCGCTGCATTGGGAAGTCCAACAGTGATAATAGGATAGTTATGAAAAAAGATAAAAGTTTTATTGGACAGGGCTGGGCATTTCCACCTGGCTTCTCATCGAAAAACCGGACTATAATCACTGTAGAGGAAGACGAAGACATTCAGCAATCGCTAAATATCTTACTGACCACTCAATTGGGAGAACGGATCATGCAACCCCGCTATGGATGCAACCTCCAGAAGATGGTTTTTGAAAAAACAGATAAAACAATGATTACTTATTTCCGGGATACCATCGAGACGGCAATCATTTATCATGAGCCCAGAATCAAACTAATAGATGTTAAAGTAAATGATGCAGATCAGGAAGGGAAAATAGTTTTTATCATTAGCTATCTGATCAGGAGCACCAACACCCGGTCAAACCTGGTCTTTCCGCATTATATTACCGAAGCTTATAATCGGTTTTAGTAGCATTAACTATGAGAAAAGGTACCAGTCAAATAGAAAGAACACCCGGCCCTCTTCAACCTGATTATTTCAGGTTGGATGAAAGATCAATGGATGATTTGTACCAGGAAGCCAGGAAATTAGCGGAAGCCCTTATTTTTTATGAGGGCCTGGAGGAAAATGGAACAGGCAGCTGGAAAGTCTTCTTTGATGAGGCTGAATCCCATCTTCAAAATATCCATAAAGCAGTTAGTGAAAAAGACTTTTTGCAGCAGCCGGGTTCCGGTACATGTCCTCCACACCTGGGCTTGTATTTAGCTTTTTTGAAATTATATGGCCATGCCCAAACCCAACTTAATAGCCTTCCTGCTGCCCACCTTCATTTTTTTTACGAAAAAATATTAGGTCTGGAAAAGAAACAGCTTCGGCCAGATAAAGTGTATGTTTTTTTCGGGCTTGACAGAAAAGTTGAAAGTTATTTGTTAGCACAGGGGACAGCATTACTGGCAGGAAAAGATGCTGAAGGGAAAGAGATTTCATATACTACTGATCGTGATCTTTCTCTTAATAAAGCCAAAATAAAACGTTTCCTTGCAATTCATCACCAGAAAACGCCGGCAGGTCGCATTTATGACTTTTCTGCAGTCAATAGTTCAGACGGGTCCGGGGCTTCCCTGGAGGAAGGGCAAGGCTGGTTTCCCTTCGGAAATCCAAAGATAAAACAATCATCTGCAGTTGCAGGGCTGGGTATAGGGTCTCCGATGCTATTTTTAGAGGAAGGCAGCAGGACTATTTACATCTCCTTCTCACTTACGAATAAAAATATAGCTGCTGATATCCATCGGCTTAGACCTGATGAATTTGAAGTATTACTTACTGGCCCCGGACAATATTTTTCTAAGGCGATAAATGATATTCATTATCAGGAGGGAAAATTGACATTTGTCATTGAAATGACTAAGATGGATCCACCGGTAATAGCTTTTGATCCAGAAAAACATGGAGACCCGATAGGAGTTCCTATGGAATGGCCGTTGCTGAAGATCCTGCTCAAAAAGGGTTTTACCTCCGGGCTTTATACTTTTATGCAATCCCTGCAGTTTACCCGAATCACAATTAAAGTTGATGTAAAGAAGGCAGGTTCTTTGATAGCAAGAAATGACTATGGGGACCTTGATATCAATAGATCCTTTCAACCCTTTGGTTATAGCCCTCTATGGGGTGCTAACCTTTATCTGGGACTGAAGGAGACGTTTTATAAACCTGTCATGTCTTATGCCATTAATATCAAATGGAAAGGATTACCGGAAGATTTCAAGGCCCATTATGAAGGGTATCTGGGTCCTACCAATAGTTTGGTGGAAAAAGAGGAAGATTTTAAAGTTACAGCTGCAATTCTTCATCAAAAATCCTGGATTGAAATTAAAAATCAATCCACAAAAACATCTGAATTTTCTCTGTTCGGGAGTAAGATCAATTTGAACCTGACTGATTTACCCACGGAAAAAATTATCCGAAGCCGAAAAATTAGCGAGAAAAATGGACTGATCCGCCTCTGCCTTTCTTCGCCTCGTCAGGCCTTTGGACATGCACTATATCCGGCTGTCTATGCAAAGACAATTTTGGACCAATTGCAGGAAAAACCCTCTCCTATCCCCTATGAACCTTATACCCCAGCTATAGAAAACATAAATTTGTCCTATACTGCTGAGGAAAATATCGACTTGATGACGTCTCCCTCTTCCTCCTTCCGCTTTTTTCATGCTGAACCATTTGGCATCAATGAAATATCCGGCAATTCACCCAGACCCGGTTCCTTTAAAGGCCTGCATTTCCTTTCCGATGAATTCCATCACGCGGGTAATTTATATCTGGGAGTAGAAAATTTAAACCCGCCCCGGCAACTGACCCTCTTTTTTAAAATTAAAGAAGAAAGCTTAGTGGACACTCCAGATCTTGAGTTTTATTATTTAAGTAAAACCGGTTGGTGCCCACTACCCGAAAAACAGGTATTATCAGATACCACTATAGGATTAAGACAAACGGGAATACTCAGCTTGAGTCTCCCTGCAGATGCCACTGCCAATAATTCCAAATTGCCAATTGGGTTTCATTGGATAAGAATTTCTGTAATGGAAAATCCAGATAGATTTGATCAGATAATGAGTGTGAAAACAAATGCGGTTTCCTGCACATTGCACCAGCATTATTCTTACGCCGGACTAAATGTAAATGAATTACCTCCTGGATCTATCCACCGTTTTTCCAGAAAAATTGCTGAAATTAAAGAAATTGACCAACCCTTTAGCTCATTTGGAGGCAGACCGGAAGAAGAAAAAATCAATTATTTTACAAGGGTAAGCGAAATGCTTCGGCACAAAATGCGAGGCATTACACCCTGGGATATGGAGAAGCTTATTCTGGAGCAGTTTCCTGAAATTTACAAGGTGAAGTGTATTCCTCATACTGATGATCACGGAAAACCAGCACCCGGAAGTGTACTCATCATAGTGATACCGACCATAAAACCGGCCGACACCTTACAAGCCATGAAACCCATGGTTCCGAAAAGCACTCTTATAGAAATCAGGAATTACATATTCCCATTGGTATCAACCAATGCCAAATTTAAGGTTTCCAATCCAGTGTACGAGGAAATAAAAGTTTCAGCGGTCATCAATTTCAACATTCAGGCAGATGCAGGCATATACATCAAACAGTTGCAAAATGAATTAAGGCAATTTCTTTCCCCATGGGCTTTCCATAAGGATGCGGAGATCCGTTTGGGGAACAGGCTTTACAGGTCTTCCATCATAGAATTTATCGAATCGCGTTCCTACGTAAATTTTATTGCCAGCATTAAGCTGTTAAAGAATAATAAAGTTATTGAAGATCATGAAATAATTCCTGACGAACGCAGCATTATCTATTCCGCGGAAACGCATTATTTAAAAGCTATTGCTTCGGACAGGGTAATTTGTCAGACAAACCAGGGGATAAATCAAATGATTGTCGATATAAATTTTGAAATTCAATAAGTCAATTTTGATAAGATGCCGTTAAAACTGGACAAAAATAGGTTGAAACAATACTTCAGGAGTGGAAGCAGGCCAACCCAGGAGCAGTTTTATGAGTTAATTGACAACTGCTATAATGAGGAGTTTACCTCCTTTGTTTCCGGTTATCATCTGATGGTGGATAAAGGAGAAGGAAATTCCATAAAATATTTTAAAAGGGAAGCCGGAAAAACCAAAATAGTTCCACTTTTCAAGCGCATCAATACGGTACATCAGCGGTTTTATCATTTTGCCATACCTGTATCTCACCTGGGTTCAGGATTTATACTGGAAAAAATTATCCTGGAAATGGAATTACCCCAAAGCAAAAATTATACTATTAAAGATCACAAAAAGGATGTAGAGATCACCCAACGAGTTCAGCTGGATTACATAAAGGTCTTTAACGGTACAGAAGAGATTCATGAATATACCCCTGATGAAAATGAAATTGAACAGGTACAGGAATTCCTAATTGAAAAACCCGCTTCCCTTTGGAAAGGAATTGCTATAGATATTGCCATAGGATATGATATACAATCAAATATTGCTGTTTCCGACCAATTTGATCTGACAGCTGGAAATGAAGAAGTACTTGAACATCTGTTTGGAAGCGTTGGTTGCATCTTTAAGCCAAATGAATAGGGTTATGAATTCATCTCAAGGTATTTCAAAAAATCCCCCGGATATTCCCACTCTCGATTTTAATAAATTAAGAGAAGAGGGCATGAAGTTAATTCAGGAATTGTCCGGTGATATTTGGACCGATTTTAATCTACATGATCCTGGTATTACGACACTTGAGGTGCTATGTTACGCGTTAACTGACCTGGGCTATCGGACTGACGAGTTAATAGAGGCCTATAAGGAAAAGGAAGTTGTTAATCCAGACATAATCGACAGGTATTTCATTCACGCTGATGAACTTTTGCCCCATTTGCCATTGACAAAATGGGATTTTGAAAACTTAACAGAAAAAAATCATCCCAAAGTGCTGAGTACCTGGTTTGAAAAATATCCACTTTTGCATGTTTCGGGCGCTGTGCAGGGAGGGTATGAAGTTGCAGTATTTTTATCCCATGATGAAGAATTCGGAAACCTTAACTCTGACACCATCTTTATTCCATTAGAAGATACCGAAGCCCAGTTGGAGGTTATTTTATTTGACAAAGAAAACCGCAGGATTGACTGGGGAAAAATTAAAAAAATCAATAATTGCAAATGGATTAAAGATGACCCTGACAGCTTTTTTGTGTTTGAAAGGTATAATTGTCAGGCAGCACTGGAACTGGAAATAAGTTATTATCACCGAAAACCAGTTTCTACCATCCATACAAAAGCCCGGATTACCTACAATTCATTTAAGAAGTTTCAAGAAAAACCCCAGTCCATAGAGATCTTCAGAGAAGCTATTATTCAGAAACTGGAAAGTGCTGAATTTCTCCAGGCACTTGATCAGGCACTTGCCAAAGAACAGTATAAATCGCAGCTCCTGGCTGATGTCAGGTTATCTCTTTTGCCTTACCGCAATCTTTGTGAAGATTTTATAAAATTACGGGTAGTCAATGAGCAGGAAATAAAAATAGATGCTGAAATCATACTGGATGAATATGCACCCCGGGCAAATGAGATAAACAAAGTTCTTTATGATCAGCTGGATGATTTTTTATGGCAACTGATGCTTCAGGCAAAAACACCAATGGATGAATCACAAAAAACGATTTTGTACGCTTCAAATATTATAGAAGAAATGGTAAAGGTAAAAGGTGTGGATGCAGCAAATATCATAAAATTGAATCTTTTTGTGGATGGAGTTCCTACCATTCCCATACAGGATGAAGCTTCTTTCGAATGCATTCATTTGCAGGGATTTGCCTATTACATACCTAAAGTGAGCCGTAATAAATCAGGCATTACCTATTTTCGTTCAGGAGAAAAAGAAAAGATGGAGGAAGGGGCAACGGCTAAAGAATTTCAACCGCATCTTTCCTGTCTTAATGGCAGGAAACCTGCAAAAAATATTGAATCAAAGAGATCTGAATCCCACAAGCTCACCCAAAGCTTTATCGAAGATCTCCGGCAATACTATTCCATCAAAAATGATTTCCCTCAAAACTATCAATTACGGAATGGACAACTTTCCCCTGAAGCACCTGAAAAAGTAAAAGTCCGCGTCAAGCAATTTAAGACTTACCTGGTGTTTTTTGAACGGATTTTAATCAATTTTTTGGATCAATTAAATAATTTTCATGAGCTGTTGAGTTTAAAACAAACCGCTGAACCTAAAGAGAATGAACTGCAAAGGTTGAAAAACCGGCTTCCTGATCTGGAGCAGCAAAAGCTGATAGATGAAAATATATGGGAGGAAACAGTATCATCTACAGAAGGAAAATACAATCAGTTGCTTCGGCAGCATAAAATTCTGGATTATCTATTGGCACGATTCTCTACCCGGTATATCCCCATTTCAACAGATCAACCGGATGTAAATGCCCTTGAAAAAGCTTATCAGCATAAAAAATTAATATTAAATGATATCACCATTATTACCAGAGACAGAGGCCTGGGTCTATCCATTAAGCCAAAAGAAAAAAGCATTTGGGGCAAAGATCTGCTGTCAGGCTTTCAGAAAAGAATATATAGATT
This sequence comes from Bacteroidales bacterium, assembly GCA_007120695.1. Lineage (GTDB taxonomy): Bacteria > Bacteroidota > Bacteroidia > Bacteroidales > PUMT01 > PXAP01. The sequence goes on from SKND01000161.1 coordinate 13,739, forward strand.
ACTTGGAGTGGAAAATAGAAAGCTAATGCATTATCAGCTTTCATCCATTGAAGGTAATGAACCAATGGGATTTTATTTAGTAGAACACCTGTTGCTCATGAATAGAAAGGAAGAAAACATTTTAATAAAAAAATTCAATAAATCCGCTGAATTGCTTTTTAACTATATCAATAATTTAGGCATTGGAGACTCACCACGTGATCCTTTTTCTTTCCAGCTGACCATTATCCTGCCTCATTGGTGTTCCACCTGGCAGCAGCGGCGAAGCCGGGTAGAAACTATTCTCAGGGAAGAAATGCCGGCTCATATACTTCCCAGGTTTTATTGGCTGGATAAAACGCACATGGAGGATTTTGAGATGCTTTATGAAAATTGGCTTAAATCCATGCTCGAAATGTATGAACGTTGAAACCCGGACCCATTTTATTCAAAAGCAAGTTTTGATATTCGATTTTTCTTCTGAAGAAAAGTCCAAAAGCTGGCATAAAACAGCTTCAACTTTTTATTACCGAAACATGCTACCCATTATAAACAGGGTTTTGGATAACTATTTTTCGGAAGACCATTACTATATTGAAAGACTCGAAATTAATCTGGGAGCAATTAAGGAGGAGGAATTACAGGATGCATTGATCAAAATTACAGAACAGGAACTGAACCGGATTATTAAAAATATTGTACAAAAACCCGCAGCTTCCATTCCGGAAGGTAGCGTACCAGCAGGAGCTAATCTTTTTATCAAAGAAAATAAGCAAAATCTCATAGAAAGTTTCTTTTATTTTCTGGATCATGGAATTCTCAAATGGGGCAGCCGGTTTAATAAAATATCCATACTTGAGGCGGAGATTATGCAGGAAATAGGTTTTGAAAAACTCATAAGCAATCCTGTTTTTCAACAGCGATTGCAGCAGGCAGAAATCAGGAGGCGAATCTATTTTCAATTTTCCAGAGTTTTTTGGGAAGAGTTATGTTACCGATGCTATAAAACCGAAATGGACAGGCTTAACATCTTTCAGAAAATTTTGACTAAAATCCTGATGTTTATGGCCAAAAGTGAACATGAGCGAAAAAAAATAAGACAGGAAATTTTTGGGGATGTGAAAGAGTGGATAGCAATTGATGCTCCTTCCGCTACTCAGGATTGGTATATACAATATATCCGATGGATGATTAAAAAAGCTTCACCCCATACTAACCAGAGGGGAGAATCCGCTACTAGCAAAATGATAATAAAGGAACTTATTAGTTCTGAAAAATATCAGCAAGACGAGGAAACTAAAGTTCTTCTTACCGTTTTAAATTCGATAATTTCGCCCGAAATTAAGCCCACAGCGCACGCGAGCGCTCAAGCCGAGACTGATGATGGGCCAAAGTTTAAAGAAATCAGCATTCAAAAAGTGGGGAAGATTCATCCGGTTTCTTATTTTCCTAAGGTGGAAATTTCGGGAAAGCATTTCCCTGAAGAACTTACTGAGTATTATGTACAGCAGGCAGGTGTTATCCTCACCTGGCCATTTCTCGCGCACTTGTTTAATCATACCGGCTATCTTGACAATAAGGAATTTAAAGAGGTGGAGTATCAACAGCGAGCTGTTCACCTGCTGGGCTACATCGCCGCCGGTGAAAACCAATTTGAAGAACAGGAATTGGTATTGGCAAAATTCTTATGTGGCTGGCCATTGGCAATGCCCGTAGCAAAAACAGTACAACTGACAGATGAAGAAAAAAATGAGGCTGAGGAGATGCTTCAAAACCTCATCCTGAGGTGGGCTGTTTTAAAAAGCACCTCAGTAGGGGGTCTCAGAGATTCCTTTTTTCTCAGGGAGGGTAAACTCCTTAAGGAGGATGAAAACTGGCGGCTGATTGTAGAACAAAAAAGTTTTGACTTGCTGTTGGATCACCTGCCTTACTCCATCAGCCTGATCAGGTTACCCTGGAATAAGGATATGCTGAAGGTGGACTGGGCATAGCACAAAACAAACCAGGTGACCGATGCCTGGTTCTCCATGAAGATGGTTCAGGTTTGCATCTTTCCTTCTGACAGCTAATTTTTCTGGCTGTTTTTCTCAATAGAAATGTGTCGGGGAACGGTCAACTCTTTTATTCATTAGCACAACTCGTTAAGGAATATTAATTCTGTTTTGGCAATCAGGTAAAAGTTGGTAAATTTAGCAGATTCAAAATCAAAATGGACAAAGTGTCATTCTCCATTATTATTGCATCAGGCGCTTAAAAAGCCATTAATGATAACATGTTAACGATTTTTTGTTGTTGAACCTTACTTTCCCCGAAGGGAAAAACGTAGAAGCTTTATGGCAATAAAAATACTTGTAGCAGGCGACCTGCATCTGGGAAGAAGTTCCGGCGGAATTCATGGTTCACCTGATGATAGCTCCACGAGAACCACCTGGAAGCGTATAACGGACTGGTGCATTGGCAACAAGGCAGATATGCTTTTGCTTACCGGTGATATTGTGGACCGGAACAACCGGTATTTTGAGGCTCTGGGTCCGCTGCAAAGAGGTTTTGTACAGTTGGGGGAAGCCGGGATTAAGGTTTTCATGGTCTCAGGAAATCACGATTTTGATGTGCTGAGCCAGATCGCACAGGGAGGTGATTATGAAAATGTGAGGTTGCTCGGTCCGGGCGGGAACTGGGAGTTGGCTTCTTTTGAAAAGTTCGGCCAGAAAATACAGGTAGCCGGATGGTCTTTTCCCCGGCAATTTGTTTATGAGAATCCTTTATTATCCCTGTCCCGTTTGGATATAGATCCGAATTACCCTGCTGTAGGCCTTCTGCATTGTGATGTGGCCGTGGGGGAGAGTAAGTACGGACCTGTTGATGCTAACGGGTTTGCCGGCAAAGGTTTAAATGTTTGGGCACTTGGTCATATCCATAAGCCATGGATAGTGAACCATGATGACCCGCTGGTTTTTTATCCCGGCTCTCCCCATGCCATGAGTGCAAAGGAAAACGGCAGTCACGGTTGCGTGTTGCTTACCGTTGAAAGCAATGGAATTATAAAGCATGAACAGGTACCCATGTCCCCGGTCCGGTTTGAAACTTTGATAGTAGATATAACCGGTTTGACCGGTGAAGGGGATGTTCGTAACCGGGTTACCAGGGCAGCAGCGGAGGAAGCCGGGAATATGATAAGGGAGCATCAGAGACTGACCTGGGTGGTGTATGATATTATCCTGGAAGGGGAGCACCGGACTCCGCGGGAAGCAGCCAATTGGGCAGGATCTGGTATCGAGGACTACATGATGGAGATCCAGCGGGGAACCAATGTTATGATCCGCAAGGTTGAAAGCAATGTAAGGCCTGTGATCGGGAACCTGGAGAAGCTGGCCGAAGAATCTTCCCCGGCAGGGAAACTGGCCGAAACTATCATGGCTATAGGGCAGGGCAGGAAGACTCCTTTTGTTGAAGCATTGTTATCGGAGTGGAACACCAAATTCCTGGCTATAAATGATTCCCCTGCATACCAGCCGGTAAGAAAGGGGAACGAAAACTCAGATATTTCAAAACAGGGAGTGAGCTTTATACAAAAGGAATGCCGGAAACTGCTTGGCGAACTACTTGAACAGCAATCCCCGTCAAAACAGTAATATGCAGAAAGTACCTTTTATAATCAAGGAATTGGCAATTTATAAAATGCCGGGATTTCCCAGGGGAATGGAAACATACCGGGATCTGGCACCCAATATAAATATCATTGCCGGTCCGAATGCTTCGGGTAAAAGTTCCACGGCGAAGATAATTCAGGATATGATCTGGAAAGGCCGGGTTGACGGGGTGCAGGCTGAGAGTTCAGTGGTAATTGGAGAAACCGGATGGGAAATAAAACTAGATCCGGGCCGCAAAAAGGTGCAGAGGGAGGGAGTTGATGATGAGATCCCCGGCATACCTTCACCGGATTCCTCCCGAAGGTATATGCTCGCCATGCATGATCTGGTCATTGCCAATGAGACCGATCTGGCACGGCAGATATTGAGGGAGTCAGTTGGCGGATATGACCTGGATGAAGCGCAAATAAAGCTGGGTTACAGCAGTGGAATAAAAAATAAGGGTGCTGCTGAATACCAGAACTTCTTGAAAGCCGATAAGGAATATAAAGAAACCGAAAAAAAGCAACTGGAACTTAAGCAGCAGGAAGATATGCTGCGGGATCTTTACAGGGAGAAGGAAAAGGCCGGGGATGCCAGGAAAAAGCTGGAGTTTTACGAGAAAGTTAAACAATTCCTTGTTGCAAAACTAAATTTCGGAAAACTATCAGATCAGTTTGGTAGATTCCCCGGCGCACTTAAGAAAATGACCGGTGATGAGTATCAGGATATTTTAAACCTGGAAAAAGAGATAAATGATTGCCGCGGTGAGGCCGATACGGCGGAAATAATTGTCGTCAGGAACCGGGAAAGAATTTCCGGACTGGACCTTCCTGATGAAGGGATTGATCAGGTTGAGATTGTTGAGCTTGGAACAAGGGTTAGAGAACTGGAAAAACAGGAAAGGGAAACAGGGGAAACAAGCAGGAAAATTGAGGAGTTCAGGGTAAAAGCACGGGAGGCGATAAAGAGCATAGGTGAAAATCTGGAGACAAAAGGATGGGAGGGATTAACACTGAGTGATGTTGGGCAGCTTGAACGGTTTCTGCAGAAATATCATCAGTGCCTGAGTGAAAAGCAGTTCTATGAAACCAGGTATGAAGCACTATCCGGACGTAAGGAGGATGTGGCTGAATCTGATAAAGAAACCCTCAAAGAGGGGATTAAAATATTAAGTAACTGGCTGCAGGAGAAAAAAAGTGTAACCGGCGTCAAAAGGATTTGGGTGGCTGTGCTTACCCTTGCCGGTATTGCCTCTGGTATTCTGGTATATCTTATCGGCCTGTTGGGACTGCTTCCGGTGGCGATTGCCGGGGTAGTGGCCTGGATGACTAAGCCTGCTTCAGAAAACGATCTTCGAAGGAAAGACTTCGAAAAGACCGGGTTAAAACAACCAGTGGACTGGGAAACCGAAAGTGTTGCCGGTGTAATGGAATTGCTCATATCGGAGCTTGCCCGGGCAGAACGAGCTGAAGAAGCCCAACGCGAGATGCATATATGCCGGGATCAGCTGACTGAATCGGAACAAAAGCTCGGGCAGATTAAAAAGCAGCAAGAGCAGTTACTGGATAAGCTTAAGGCCATACCCGGCATTCCCCGGGAAGATCTTAAAAGTTATGACGGACTGTACTGGTTTTTGATACATGTGACTGACTGGCAGAGGTATAATGCTGAAGTTCTGGCTTTAACTTCTGTAAGGGATGAGGTAACCCGGCGGATAAATGAAAACCTTAATAAATTTAACGATCTCTCCGCCAGGCATAATGCCGGTAAAGCGCAGGATGCCGCCGGGGCAAATGCCCTGTTAAATAAGCTTAATAATGATATCACTGTCTGGAAAGAATGCGAAAATGAGATTGAAAGGCAAAGTGATAAAATTAGTGAGAAGAGAAAGCAGATGGAAAGAGCTGCTGCAAAGCTTAATGAGATCTATGAAAAAATTGGCATTGAAAAGGGACAGAAGGAGCGTGTAAGGGAGCTTGCCGGCCGGCTTGAAGAATTCAGCAAGGTGAAGAATGATCTTTTTGCTGCTGAAATCACCCTTTCAGACAGGAAAAAAAATATGGAAAGTCATTCCCTTTATTCGGAAAACCGGAATGAAACCCAAACCCTGACCCTCGATGAGGTTCACAACATGATCGGCACCTTTGGAGAAGAAGCAGAAAAACGTGATAATATACAGGAGAAAATAACCCAAATAGAAACCAATATAAGCAATGTAAAGCAGGGTCATGATCTTGAGGAGGCTTTGAGTGAAAAAGGGAAGGCATCGGAGGAGCTTGAGGACCTTTTTGAGCGGAACCTTGCTTCCATAACCGGTCAGTTGGTGGTTGATCATCTGAAGAAGGAAACCCGGGAGCAAAACCGGCCCAGGGTATTTAAGCGGGCGAATGAGCTTTTTAGCCGGATCACCCAGGGAAGGTATGAGCTGGTTTTGGGTGAAAAGGATGAGCCTTCCTTCAGGGCTTATGATACTGTTCAGAAACTTGGCCAGGAACTTGGTGAGTTATCCACGGGAACACGTATTCAGCTTCTGATGTCACTGCGCCTTGCCTTTATAGAAACCCAGGAGTCAGCTCTCAGTCTGCCGGTGCTTGCCGACGAACTTCTGGCCAACAGCGATGATATCAGGGCCGGTGCTATAATTGAGGCGCTGGTGGAGATCAGCAGGGAAGGGCGCCAGGTTTTTTATTTTACCGCCCAGGGTGATGAAGTTTCCAGGTGGAAATCCTTTCTTGAAACAAATGATGATGTTTCACTACGAATAATTGAACTTGCCGGCCGGGATAATGAAACCTCCATGCTGAGCCGTTCCATGCACTCTTTTGATTCCTTTGATCTTAACCCTGATGTGCCCCTTCCTGATGACATGGACCGTGAAAAGTACAGAGAGTTATTATCTGTTCCGGCCTATAATATAGTTGAAGATGAACCGGAACGTCTTCATATATGGTACCTGGTGGATGATAACTATTTACTGTATAAGTGTCTTAAGAGGGGGATTAAGTATTGGGGACAACTGCAATCATATCTGAGAATTGGTAAGATTGAAGGATTTGATGATAAAATAATTACTGAGATGGAGCAAAAAGCCGGCCTGCTAAAAAGATTTAGTGAATTATACCGCAGAGGCCGGTCGAGGAGGGTGGACAGGGAGACCCTGATCAACTCCGGCGCTGTATCGGGCAGTCATATCGACCGGGTCGCAGAAAAACTTGATGAGCTTAATAACGATCCCCAAAAGCTGTTAGCGGCCTTGATAAACAGGGAGGTGCCGCGTTTTATGGAGTCTAAGATCGATGAACTTGAACAGTTTTTTCTTTCCGGCGGGTATATTGACGGTCAGCAGCCGTTAACGGCCGATACGATATTGCTCCATATTAATGCATACATTTCAACTCTTGAACTGGAACTCTCCGACGGGAAAGCATTTTTAAAAGCAATTGTTGATTTGTTTCCGCAGGACCAGCAGCATATTTCCGGAAACACGGAAAATGACAAAAATGAATAAAAGAAACCATCCGGAAAACAGATGTAACCGGAAAGGCCTGTTTACCTCTATTCAAACTTGCGTAAGCATTCGGCCTGGTAAGTGTTGTAAATGTAAAAAATAGTAGCACTATTTCTGGGATTTCTAAAAACTTTAGGACTTAGTAAACAAATTAATAAAATTCATATTCAATTAAATATAGTTAGCAGGTAATTCAGGTTCAGTGTTTCACACGTATGAATATCACATATGATTTATTGCCAATGGTAATTATTTAACTATATTTCAGAATATATTTATAATGTTATTGTCATGTATAATAAACCAAAATTTCGAAGCAGACGTGAATTTATAGGGAGAGCCGCAGCACTTGGGCTTGTTGGCACCATCGGGTCAGGCCGGCTTCTTTCTTCCTGCAGCAGGTCAGGGCCGCGTTATGAAGCACCGGTATTTCCTGACATTGCACCCGACGGCCAGCTTTTAAGGGCTGGCGTGATAGGTTGCGGGGGCAGGGGTACCGGAGCGGCTATAAACTTTCTTAATTCCGGACCGAATTTGCAGATCACCGCGCTTGCAGATGTATTCCAGGACCGTATTGACAGATGCAGGGAATCCATAAAGAAAAGCCATGATGTTGATATACCTGAACAGAATTGTTTTGTTGGATTTGATGCATATAAAAGGCTTATTGATTCCGGTGTTGATATAATCATCGAAGCCGCTGCCTCACATTTCCGTCCCCGGCACTTCGAGGCCGCAGTGCAGGCAAGAAAACATGCCTTTATCGAAAAACCAGCCGGTGTTGACCCTGTCGGTGCCAGGTCAATTATGGCTTCAGGAAGGATGGCTGAAGCAGCCGGATTGTCTGTGGTTGCCGGTACACAATACCGGCATCAGCGTGATTATGTTGAAACTTTCAGTCAGATTAAAAATGGTGCTATCGGGGATATTATATCAGCAAATTGCTATTATAACAGGGGAGGACCACCTACAATCAGACGGCAACCTGGCTGGAGCGATATGGAAGCCATGCTGCGCAACAGGGCGAACTGGTGCTGGCTTACTGGCGACTCAATTGTTAATTTGCTTGTTCATCAACTTGACATTCTTAACTGGTTCTTTGAAAAATACCCTTCAAGGGCGATTGGATTCGGAGGCCGTCATCACCGGCCATCAGGTGATATGTACGATTTTTTCAGTGTGGATTTTATATTTGATGACCAGAGGAGCTATCATGGCACAACACGTGAGATTGACGGATGCACCAATAATGTGAGCCAGGTAATTTTTGGAACAAAGGGATATACCAATTGTCAAAACAGGATTTGGAACTATGACGATAATGTTACCTGGGAGTACGGGTATCCCCTTGATGAAGATGGACGGCAAATGACAAGAGTGGCAATCTCACCCTATGATCAGGAAATGATTAACCTGGTGACTGCCATTCGCACCAATAACCCGATCAATGAGGCTAATACTCTTGCTTACTCTACCCTTACAGGTATTATGGGACGGGTGTCGGCCTATACAGGACGGGATGTCACCATGGATGAGATGATGAACTCCGGTTTGCGGCTTGGTCCGACGGACTATAGTATGGGACCTGTACCGGAAATTGAACCAGCGGCGCCTGTACCGGGGAGGGCTCCCTCATCCTGATATTCTTAGTCGGGATAAATTCAAAGCACCCGGGTTGCCTGATAATGGGATATGGAAGAAGCAGACATGGATAACCTGGACCATAGCTTAAACATATTGAATGACTGGCGATTATGCATTATGGATATTATATAAAACCCGAATGATGAGAAAAATGGTAACCAGCAAATTGTTAAGTCCATGGAGAGCATTATGTATTATTTTCTTATTTCATTTTATGCTTTCTGTGACAGGATGTTCATCACGGGTAAAGGATGGTGAGACTGTCTTTATTTTTAAAAATGCAAGCATTATAGATGCAGTAAATGGTTTCAGGGAACGCCATAGCGTGGTTGTATCGGGCAACAGGATAATCGAAACAGGTCCGGCTGATGCGATAGAGGAACCTTCCGGCGCGACAGTCATTGATTGCCATGGGAAATACCTGATTCCCGGCCTGTGGGATGCACATGTGCACCTGACAAACACTTCGGCCCTCAGGCCTGCAATATTTCCACTTTTAATTGTAAATGGCATTACTTATGTTCGCGATACTGCCGCCTCCCTTGGTTCTATACTACCATTGCGGGAGGAAGCAGAAGAAGCTTCAGCGTCGGGAGGTATGGCCCCGCGTGTTTTCATTATCGGTCCGCATATGGACGGACCGAAACTCAGCTGGGATTCTTCGGTTAGCGTGACTACGCCGGAACAGGCAGAATATGTTATCGACAGCCTGATTAAGGCCGGGGTAGATGAACTGAAGATATATGACAATATTGCAAGGGAGGTATGCCTGGAAATACTATCCATTGCCAGGAGAAGGGGCTATAAGGTGGCTTCTCATTTACCTTTTGACATGGAGGCTGTTGAGGCTTCAAATGCCGGGATATCAAGTATGGAGCACATGACCAACCTTGAAATGTCATGTTCGGCAGATTGGGATTCCCTTTTGCAGGCACGACGGAAGATGATGGCAGAGGGTTCGGAAAAGCCGGGCAATGAACTCAGGCAGTCAATATACCGGGCTCAACGTCTGCATTCTTTTCACACGCAGGATGAAGAGCGCCGGGCAACCGTATTAAAAACCCTGGCCGATAATGATACATGGCAGGTTCCTACCCTGGTCATTATTGCGCAGGAAGAACATCAGATCTATGCCAGGGAGGATTATTTGCAAAAATTCCGGTACCTTCCGGAACCGGTCAGATCTGACTGGGAAAAGAGTGCCGCCGCAAGGGCCGGTCAGTCTCCATCGGAAGAAGGATTGGCTCATGCCCGCTGGGCTTATGACATGGTTCCGAGGCTGGCAGAAGCCGGTATCGGGATAATGGCCGGCACTGATATGCCACTCGCTCATCTGATACCAGGCTTCAGCCTGCATGAAGAACTTGTATTACTTGTGAATGCAGGACTTACGCCCATGCAGGCGCTTGAAGCTGCTACACTCCGGCCGGCGCAGTATTACGGACTTGAAAATGAGCAGGGATCAATAGCTTCTGGTATGATGGCTGATATGGTATTACTTGATGCTAACCCCCTTGAGGATATCATTAACACCCAGCGGATAAATGCCGTTATGAGAGATGGCCATCTCCTTACCAGGGATGATCTTGACAACATTCTTTCCCGGCTTGAGGAGTAGCCGGCAGATATGCAAACCCATATGTATTGATCCGAATTTATCTGGGAAAATCCGTCGGAATTATTTTTATTCCACCAGGTCCTGGCCGTGCGTCCTGCCATTTTTATGGGGTAAGTATTCCACTCATCAGCCATCCTTTATTCTTTCCCCGGAAAGGAAAGGGAAAAAAGTCCCGGGTTAAAAAATCAATCAATAAATTGTCCAAAACCGATAAAAATATCAGGCAGGAAGCATAAACAAATTTCATGTTCCCTGATGCGTCTCACAGAAAAATGATCAATTTTAAATCGTTTCGCGTACTAGTGAAGAATGCAGGAATGCCGGCTTTTTTGTTTTAAGGGTTGCAGTACCGTATTTTCAAATTTTTTGTATATTTAGTGTCTGACCATACAGGCGGACTCTATTATGACCGGCAAAAGTTAAAATGTAAATTATGGAAAGAGAGGATCGTTTCAAAGATTTAAGGAAATTACTGTATAAGGAGATTCAGGGTGACCTCAGCTATAAAGAAAAAAGGGAATTTCTCAGTGAATCCATTGATGAACTTGTAATAGCCAAGCTTCACGATAAATACCTCAGGCGGAAAAAATATCTTACTTTTTCAGCCATTTTTTATGGCGTTTATCTGATGGGGCTTTTAATTATAATGCTTGTAAACGCTGAGACTCATCTTATGGTCGGGCTGATTATTATTGCCATGGCATTGCTGCCACTATTCACAGGCATGTTTTTCAGCAGGGCGGTCATGGGCTACAGGAAAATAGACCTGGCGCTAAGGTTAATTACAAGGTTTTATGTTAAAAAGAAAATAGATCTATAATTACATTTCGTTCTGCCAGGGCTTATTTATCATCATCCTTACTCCCTGACCTGCGCCATCCCTTATCTGATCTCAACAGTTTTTTTCTCATTCGATTCTCATCGGGATGTTGATATATTCTGAGAAAAAACAGGCAATTACTTGCATTGTTTTTATAATTTCGCAGGATAATTGAATTCTTTCCCTAAATACATTGCATAATGATTTTATTCTTCAGTAATGCCGCAGGTACCGTTTACGCAGTCAAAACTTCAGGGCATCTTAATGGCACTGACATCAATAAACTAACCTGGCTCTTTGGCGGTGCTGTACATATGGACACCGGAGAAATCGAAGGGAAATTTATCGGACCGCGCCGCGAGATGGTTACACCCTGGAGTACCAATGCAGTGGAGATAACACAGAATATGGGCATAACAGGGATCAGCCGCATAGAAGAGTTTTTTCAGTATGATAAACAGGCAGGTGACCGGCAGGCAACAGATCAGGATACTGTCCGGCCAGGTGGCCACCCACATTATGACCCAATGCTTCAGCGCATATACAACAACCTGCAGCAGGATTTATTTGTTATCAATAAACAGCCCGACCCTGTTATTTTCATTGATGATATAGGGGAGTACAATCGTCAGGAGGGACTGGCTCTGAGCCCTGAAGAGATAATTTATCTCGAGGAGGTGAGCAGGCATACCGGAAGAAAACTCACCGACAGTGAGATATTCGGCTTTTCGCAGATCAACTCGGAGCACTGCCGTCATAAGATTTTTAACGGGTTGTTTGTGATTGATGGTGAGGAGAAACCGTATTCACTCTTCCAGATGATCAAACAGACTACAGCGGAGAATCCCAACAGGGTAGTTTCTGCATATAAGGATAATTGTGCTTTTCTGCAGGGTCCTGTTGCAAGGCAGTTTGCTCCTGTCAGGCAGGATGTTGCCGACTGGTTTTTAGTAAAAGATGTAGAGACGGTGCTTTCGCTTAAAGCTGAAACACACAATTTTCCGACTACCGTTGAACCATTCAACGGTGCTGCCACAGGCACGGGCGGAGAGATTCGCGACCGGCTTGCAGGTGGCAAAGGTGCCGTACCCCTTGCAGGTACGGCTGTCTACATGACCGCCTACCCGCGCTCTGAAGATGGACGACCCTGGGAGAGCGGAGTGGTTGCAAGGCCATGGCTTTACCAGACTCCCGAAGATATCCTGATTAAGGCTTCGAATGGTGCGAGTGATTTTGGCAACAAATTTGGCCAGCCGCTTGTGTGCGGAAGTCTCCTGACATTCGAACATACTGAAAAAGGAAAGACATACGGATATGATAAGGTAATAATGCTTGCAGGCGGCATCGGATACGGGAAGAAGAGTGAGAGCATGAAAGATGTGCCTGTCAAAGGTGACCGTATCATCCTTCTTGGTGGTGACAATTACCGGATCGGAATGGGTGGCAGTGCGGTTTCATCGGTTGCAACGGGTGAATATAATAATCTTATTGAGCTGAATGCTGTACAGCGTTCCAATCCCGAGATGCAGAAAAGGGTGTGTAATGCAATAAGGGCCATGATGGAATCTGACAACAACCCGATTATCTCTATTCATGATCATGGTGCGGGAGGGCACCTTAACTGTCTATCTGAGCTTGTTGAGGAGACTGGAGGAAGGATTGAAATGGATAAACTGCCTGTTGGAGACCCTACTCTGTCGGCCCGGGAAATAGCAGGTAATGAGTCGCAGGAGCGGATGGGCCTTGTAATGCATGAGAAAGACGTAAACCTGCTCAAAAAAGTATCAGACAGGGAGAGGTCGCCGATGTATAATATCGGTGAGGTAACCGGTGATATGCAGTTTACCTTCGAAGATGCGGTTAAAAAGATCAAACCTATTGATCTGCAGCTTGAATGGTTGTTCGGTAATCCTCCGCGTACCGAAATGAATGACAGAACCGTCGAAAACGGTTTTGATGATCTTGAGTTTGATGACAGGAGATTCAGGGAGTATCTGATATCTGTAATTCAGCTGGAGGCTGTTGCCTGCAAGGACTGGCTGACCAATAAGGTGGACCGCAGTGTAACAGGCAAGGTGGCAATGCAACAGACAACCGGCAGTATCCAGTTACCACTTAATAACCTTGGTGTAATGGCTATTGACTATGGCGGGGAGCGTGGTGTTGCAACTGCAATAGGGCATGCTCCGGTTGCTGCTATGGTTGATCCTGCCAGGGGTTCTGTACTTTCAATTGCCGAAGCTCTGACAAATATTATATGGGCACCGCTTCAGGACGGCATCAGGGGGGTGTCGCTCAGTGCAAACTGGATGTGGCC
>SKND01000290.1 GCA_007120695.1 Bacteroidales bacterium
CCGGATGCTGGATTTCAAATACCGGCGACCGGTCAGATCAGAATCCTTTAATAGTAAATCCGCCGTCAACGCTAATAGTCTGTCCTGTTATGTAGGCAGAAGCCGGCATACAAAGGAAGGCTGCTGTTGCTGCCACATCTTCAGGCGAGCCAATTTTTTGCAGGGGAGTACGTGAAATTACTTCATCCCTGTATGCCTTGTCATTCAACACCTCCCTGGCGAGAGGTGTGCTTATATACCATGGAGCAATTGCATTTACCCTTATTCCTGAAGATGCCCATTCGGCGGCGAGATATTTGGTCATGTGGTTAACAGCCGACTTACTCATGCCGTAAATAACCCCGGTCCTTACACTTGTCAGTCCAGCAACTGAGCTTATATTAATAATATTTCCCTGTTCTGACAGGCTGAGCATGGGATGAAAAAGCCGGCTCAAATCCCATGCAGAACGAAGGTTTGTATCCATTATTTTGTCATACTCCTCTTCCGAATAGCCGGTTGTAGATTTGCGGATATTCATCCCTGCATTGTTTACCAGTGCATCCAGCCTGTCCCATTTACTGTTTATGAAATCTTCGAGTCTTAACCTCTCTTCTCTGCTGCTTATATCACAAGCCATACCTGAAACCATACTTTTTGTTTGAGGGTCGGCTGTAATCTTCTCAACTTCCTGAATACTCCTGGCGACAATAAAAAGCTCGGCTCCAAGGTTCACAAATTCATGGACTATTGCCAGCCCTATTCCTTTTGTTCCACCTGTTACAAGCACTTTTTTTCCTGAAAGATTCCATCTGTCTGACATTGTTTTCGATATTTTTTGATATTGACTCAGTCGGAAATCATAATTTATTCACCATGCATTGGTTCCCTTTATTTACCCGCCTTGTATTCACCAAATACCCAGGGAATCATGTTTTTGATTGCGTGAGATGATTATTTCAGGGCTAAACCGGGGAGGCAGTCAATTATCAAGCAGGTTGGCCACCGTTCCTATTTCAACATAGGAAGCACCGTGGCTGCGGCCGAAATTACCTGCAATTACAACCAAAAGACTTGTGTCAGTTACTGCACCTTCGCTGAGTAGAGAGTTCACGGCCTTCGTCACAAATTCGTGCGAAGTTTCGCTTGCATCCATATAATGAGCATTAACACCGTAGGAAAGTGCAAGCTCCCTTACCACCCGCCGGTCATAACATTTGGCCCAGATCATTTTACTGCCCCTGTAGGCTGAGAGGCTCCTGATGGTAGTTCCGGTCATTGAATCTGCCAGTATTGCTTTAGCTGACAGGTTTACGGCAGCCCTTACCGCTGTCTTTATGAGAAATGCCGATATCCGGTTGTTTATAACTACTACCGGTATATCGTTAATGGGATCTTTGGTTTTTTCAACCTCCAATGCTACCGAAGCCATAGTTTTGAGCGATTCGAGGGGGTAATCTCCATATGCAGTTTCTCCGCTGAGCATAATGGCATCAGTATTACTGTAGATGGCATTTGCAATATCGCTGACTTCAGCACGGGTGGGCCGTGGATTATTTATCATGCTGTGCAGCATCTGGGTGGCGATAATCACCGGCTTACGTCTCTCTATACATTTATCGATCAGCATTTTCTGAATGCCGGGAATTCTTTCATAGGGGATCTCAATTGCAAGATCCCCTCGCGCAACCATTACACCATAAGCATGGTCAAGGATCTCATCAATATTGTCAACGCCTGACTGATTTTCTATTTTGGCAATTATCTTTACCTTGCTGTCGTGTTTATCAAGTATGTTTTGTATCTGCAGAATATCATTCTTGTTACGGACAAATGAGTGGGCTATGAAATCAATATCTTCTTTGACAGCAAGATGAACATATTCTATGTCCTTTTCGGTAAGAGGAGGTAGATTACTGTCAATTCCCGGGATATTCACGCTCTTTCTGCCTAGAATAATCCCCGGATTACAGGCATGACAAACCAGGTAGTCACTGCGTTTTCCGGTTACCTCCAGCTCGATATAACCGTCATCGATCAGAAGCTTGCTTCCTACGGGAACGTCGCTGGTTATTTCCTCGTATGAAAGGCAAATGACATTATCATAGGATTTTACACCGGGAGCACCCTTTACATATACCTGATCCCCTTTTTTAACATCCAGTCCTTTTTCTGTGGCATTTGTCCTTATTTCAGGTCCCTTGGTGTCTATTAAAATGGCAATCCTGTCAGATACCTGTCTGATATTATTTATAACCTTCAGACTGTCTTCAATATCCTGGTGTGCGGTATTCAGTCTGGCAACGTTCATGCCGGATTTATAAAGCCGGGTAAGAAATGGTACGCCGCAGTTTCTATCTGAGATTGTTGCAACGATCTTGGTCTTTTTTTTCAGCATTCCTCAAAATTTGTTATAGTAAATTTAAACATCACCAAAGTTACAATATTCACAATTACAGTCCATGAAAAATGGTAGTATATTTACAGTAAGGTTAATCATCATTTTTTTATTTATATCTTTTTGTTTTACACAGTAACATGGGGATTCATTAAAGTATTTTGTAATGCAATGGGAACATGCTATAGAAGAATTCAGGGGGTACCTTAAGCTTGAAAAAGCCTTATCTTCCAATTCAATAGAGGCCTATATAGGGGATGTGGACAAGTTGCGCTCTTTTTCTGAACAACTTGTCCAATCACCTGAACCCGATAAACTGGAAGCCCGGCATCTGCAAATGTTTATCGAATGGCTTGACAGTTTTTATCTGACTCCGCGGACACAGGCAAGGATAATTTCAGGTATTCGGGCTTTTTTTAAATTTTTACTGATAAATGATTTAATTGAAATAGATCCGTCAGCGTTGATTGAATTGCCCAGAACCGGCAGGAAGCTCCCGGAAACATTGTCTGTCGAAGAGATCGACAGAATACTCTCGGCAATTGATCTGAGCAGCGAACTGGGGCAAAGGAACAAGGCAATCATAGAGACTTTGTACAGCGGAGGATTGAGGGTATCGGAACTTGTCAATCTTTGCATGAGTGATCTGTTTGCCGCAGAGGGCTTTTTGAGAGTAACCGGTAAGGGCAATAAGGAGCGCCTGGTACCTGTCGGGAGCCATGCCCTTAAGGAAGTTGATCTCTATATGCAGGACCGTAACCACATGAACCCTCCAAAAGTGGATGAGGATATTCTTTTTCTTAACAGAAGAGGGAAACGGCTTACAAGGGTAATGGTTTTTACAATTGTAAAACAGCTGGCAAGCAAAGCCCTGATCAACAAAACAATTAGTCCTCATACTTTCAGACACTCATTTGCCACACATCTGATTGAGGGGGGAGCAGATCTCCGGGCGGTACAGGAGATGCTCGGACACGAATCGATTATAACTACAGAAATCTATACACACCTTGACCGTGAATACCTTCGTGATGCAATTATCAGGTTTCACCCAAGATCGTGATATTCACAGCAGACTTATTTATCCCTGCAGTACCATGCATACATTAATTTTATACGGCAATAATTTGCTGAATAGAGCAAAAATCAGAAAAATGGCCCCGGCAGATTTGTGAAATAGCTCAGGCGCTGATATGTTTGAGGGCACTCTTTTCATCAGTTCAGTAAAAGCGACAAAATGTCCGTTATTACTGTCTCTAACTGTTTTGGTAAATATTTTGATAGAGGTAAAATAAACTTTCTAAAATGGTGTTTGTTTATTGGTTGTTCAACTTTAATTAATAATATTGAGAAAATGGCTCCAATCTGGATAATTTTTATAGCATTTATGCTTCTAAGCTGGCTAATTGGAAACAAGCTTAAATCACGGTTCAGGAAATATTCTAAGATACCTGTAAATTATGGTGTTACCGGCAAGGATGTTGCCGAGAAGATGTTGCATGACAATGGAATTACCGGTGTAAAAGTTGTTTCTGTTCCCGGCGAACTTACTGATCACTATCACCCTGTTCATAAGACAGTGAACCTTAGCCGTGAAGTTTACTCCGGAAATAGTGTCGCTGCCGCAGCAGTTGCTGCACACGAATGCGGGCATGCTGTTCAGCATGCAAGAGCGTATGCATTTCTGCAGATGAGATCCTCACTGGTACCTGTTGTGAGTTTTGCATCAAAGTATGTTCAATGGGTTTTGCTTGCCGGTATTATCCTGGTTCAATCCTTTCCCGGGATATTGCTGACGGGCATAGTGCTTTTCGGACTTACAACCCTGTTCAGCTTCATAACCTTACCTGTTGAAATAGATGCAAGCCGCAGGGCCCTTGCCTGGCTTAATCACAGCAACATAACAAACAGATCGACTCATCCGCAGGCTCAGGATGCCCTGAAATGGGCAGCATATACCTATGTGGTGGCCGCATTGTCATCGCTGGCAGCTTTGCTTTATTACATCTGGATCTTTGTTGCGGGACGGGATTAGTTATACCGTCATACGCTTTTAATGTAAAACATTGCAGATGATGTTTGCTTCTTTGAATACAACATATGTTTAACATTGTTAAATATTTGATTTATGGCATTCAAAGATTACTACAAAATACTCGGAATTAAACCAGGATCTTCAAAAGGGGAGATCAAAAATGCCTGGCGGAGGATGGCGTCTGATACCCATCCCGACAAGCATGCTGATCTTGGAGATGATACATCACGTTTTCTTGAAATCAAGGAAGCTTATGATGTACTGGGGAATACAGACACAAAGAGAGAGTATGACAGGGTCTATGGCAAAATGTTGAAGCCGGAAAATAAAGAGCAAGAACCAATAACCCCGCACGACATTAATATGAGTACATCCGGTTCATTTGACCGGATGATCAACGATATGCTGCAACGATTTTTCCGGGGATTTCCCGAAACAGGAAGAACTGAAAGACGGTCAGGTAGTTCAGATCACATTCATTATGATGACCTTATGTGATATTATCTTATTGTTGACCTCCTTTCAACCGGCACATTGACAGTAAGAAAAGGCATCTCTTCCAGGGCATGGCAGGAGTTACAGGTATTCATCATAAGATTTATACTTCGTTCGAACGATTCAGGATCTCTCTCCTCAATTGCCCCGGCAACATCGGGTATTGCTTTATTGATGAACAGTTCTGCCGAAGCCGCTCTTTCAGGCCTCCGTTGCAGTCCCAGTTCCAGCGTCTCCTCCAGTTCCGCAATCTGATGCGCCGCATATTCCCAGTTGCTATCACTCCCTCCCCAGTATAATTCCTGGAAGCGGTAGTCCACCTCCCACATGGCTTTACCAAAGCCACCAAGATGTTCTGTAACGGTCTCAAATTTTTCATTAACACCGCCGGTAAGCCATCCGTCTGATCCTACCGGTTGATCAAAAGACTGCTGACAGGCAGGCAGTATGAATGCAGCAGCTGTCAGGATTACGGCAATTAAGTTTTTTTTCATCATATCATTCTGGGTTTTGATTAACTAAGGTATCATATCTAATAGGGCTACATTCAAATATACATAAAAATTTTTTCATCTTAGAATACACCCAGGTAAGAAGAACAAAATATAAAAAAATGAAGATTGTTGTAACATTTTTGCTTCGAACCGGTCTTATAGACAGGAGTGTTCAATATCGTACATCGTTGTGCCGGATACGGACACATAATACAACAGGAAAAATTTGTTAACAGACAGATTAACACGAAGTAAGAAGGAATGGCACAATAAATGAAAATAAAAAAAAAGATTAACAAACATAATATTAATTGTCATGCAAATAGATCTAAAACCCAATGAAGTAGTTGTGAAAGCAGGTAACTCGGACCGGTTTCATAACGGCAGCAAGGTAGACGGAAAATTCATCGTCACAAACCAGCGCATTTATTTTAAGGGATTGAACGGCAATGCCGGAAAATATGATCTTGAGGTTACTCCTGATCAGATCAAGGAGGTTCACTTTTTTAACACAGGATTTCTTTCGCCAAACGGTATAAACCTTATACTCAAGGGCGGGGAAGAGTTAAAATTCAAGGTGAAGCAGAGAAACGCCTTCGGCGAACTGATAAACAGGATGTACTGACAGCAATTCCCATATATAGCCGGTTATAGTAAGCCGGCACCGGTTATTAAAGTGGTTAAGAGAGGGACCCTTTCTGTGAAGCTTTCGCAGAAAGGGTTTTTATTAAGGTGGTTCCATTGAGTCTAAAAGTCCTTTTCCTGCTCTTTTACCATCTGGCTTGTCGAAAGCATGCCACAGGCAGCATAAATATCCTCACCCCTGGACTGCCTGATGGTGGTTAATACACCCTTTTTGCTTAATGCCTCTTTGAACTGCTCCATTGTTATATTGTCTGAACTTTCGAGCGGCACACCCGGAATGGCATGAAACCTGATAAGGTTAACCCTGCAACGCAGTCCCCCGAGAATCCTGACAAGCTCCCTTACGTGCCTGGGAGTATCATTCATCCCGCGGAACAGTATATATTCAAACGAGATCCTTCTCTGCCTGCCAATATTATATGATTTGAGTTCCTCCAGAACCTGGTTCAGGGGATAGACATTTTCAACAGGCATGAGATGTTTTCGCTCATGCTCAAAAGGCGAATGGAGGCTGACTGCCAGGTGGCAGTTGCTTTTATTCATAAATTCACGCATCGCAGGGATTATCCCTATTGTTGAGACCGTAATACGCCGGGGACTCATACCATATCCCCAGTCCGACGTCAGAATTTCAAGGCTGTTCATTACCCCTGCAAGATTGTCAAAAGGCTCTCCCATTCCCATATAGACAATATTTGTAATTTCTTCCCGCTCAGGAACCGACTTAAATTGATTCACTATCTCACCGGCAGTAAGGTTACCCTGGAATCCCTGTTTACCTGTCATACAGAAGAGGCATGCCATTTTGCAGCCTACCTGTGTAGACAGACACAAAGTATTTCTTTTCCTTTCAGGAATATATGCCGCCTCAACAAATTTTTTCTGACTAACGGGGAATAGGTATTTCTTTGTCCCGTCAGCCGACTCCAATACCTTGCTGAATCCGGCTGTCCCCACTTCATACTTTTCATCAATCAGTTTTCTGGACTCCTTTGATAGGTTTGTCATTTCATCTACAGATCCGGCATTCTTATTATACAGCCAGTTTGCTATCTGTCCCGCCGAATATCCGGGTAATCCCAGTCCGTCTGTCACAGTCCGCAGTTCATCCAGTGTTTTTCCAAAAAGAGGTTCCTTCGTCATTATGTCCATTTTAATGATTTGCAAATAATTATTCTGCAATAGTTCAAAAAATTCCCGCCAGGTGATAAATCAATTGTTGCGGAGGATCTTAGCCGGCTTACTATTATAAAAGTCAGAAATATATTTCCGAAAGAATATTTCTGTATGGTATCCCTTTTTTCAGAAGGATATCGCGTACTTCAATTACCATTTCAACCCTTCCGCAAAGATAGTAAGTTTGATTGACAGGCAAATTATCCAGATTTTTAAGATAGCCGGTCAGACGTCCGTTATATAGCCCCTCCTTATGTTCACCTGAACAGCATCTTATGTACCGGTCTTTCATCACTTTCTGAAAATCTTCCTGGAAATAAAAAGAGTCCGGACTCCTGCCTCCGTGGATAAGGATCTTGTTTTCAGAAAGTCCCGAATAGAACATTGATGCAAACGGCGCTATTCCGGTCCCCGATGCTATCCACCAGGCTGCATCACTATTACAGGTAAACCAACCGAAGGGAGTAGTTGTAAACAGGGTATCTCCTTTTTTGCAGGAGGCAAGCCTGGGTGTCAGCATTCCTCCGGGCTGTATATTGAAGAGAATTTTCAGATATCTCTCCTTTTCGCCACTTGCAATACTGTATAATCTTGCATCGGGCCGGGGCTCGAAGTGTATCCCGACAACCTGGCCCGCCCTGAAATCAAATTTTTTTTCCAGCGAAAGCAAAAAAACATCTGCCGAAATCTCATTGATTTCCACTACACTGGTCTCCAGAAAACCCGCCGATGAAGGTAGAAGAGAGTTCTGGCCGCTGTGTGTTCCGTTTTTTGTCATCTCCAGGCAAAAACATGATCACCCCTGATGAGGGTGGTAAATCCCTTTTCCTTCAGAAAAAGGTTAACCTCATTAAAAGTGGGTTTTCCAAATCTTTCAGGACCCCCGTCCACTGATATTTTACTGACACTGTCAATTTTGTCGCCCAGTCCCTCCAGTACTTCAATCTCGGCGCCTTCGGCTTCCAGCTTGAGGAAGTCTATTTTTGTTATTCCCCTGGTTTGCATCCAGGTATCAAGTCTGATTGTGTCAATTTCAATCTTGCCGGAAAATGTTTTAGGGACTATAAGCGAAGAATCTGCATCCTCACTGGACAGGTAGAAAGCCCTGGTGCAGGTCTCGTTTGAAGCGCCGGCCTTAATTACTTCAACATTTGGAAGGTTCCTTGTATTTTCATTGAGGCAATAAAAACAATCGGGATCGGGGTCAAAAGAGAAGATTTTTTTAGCTTTCTCTGATGCCATCAGGGTAAATTCGCCAACATTTGCACCGATCTCAACAACAATATCGCCCTGTTCAATTTTACATTCCGGAATGCAGTACTTCTCTTTCAGTTTTGTTTTAACCCTCTCGAGACCATCCGGATAGACATATCTGTGTAATCTTCGGTATCCTACAAAACGGAATCGTGTTTTCTCATCAGATAATAGTATATACCCGTTATCCTCAACACTGAAACTATAAGTGCATGATCTGCGCTTAGGGTTGAAAATCTTGTAATAAACCGGCATTATAGTTATATACGCCTCAGGTGATATGAAATTATAAAAACCTGAACGTAACCTGTGTTTCCAATTGCTGCTGGAATATTGCATTTTATTATTTGAAGCGGCTTATTGACAAGGTCTTAAAACCAGGATTATATTATTGGTAAATTTTTTTTAGTAAATGTTTAAATATTAAATCCAACCCTGCTAAATTTAAGGTTCAAAACAGGAAGCAGAAGTTGCCTTAAAAGTATATGTTTTTTTTTAAATCTGGAAAAAGTTACCACCATGAGTTAGTTCACTTCAGTAGTTTTTTATATATTATTTTTGACAATCATATAACTAAATATTATGCAGAACCTTGATTACGGAGTTATTGGCAATTGTATGAGTGCAGCGCTGGTTTCCAGAACCGGCTGGATAGACTGGTGCTGTCTTCCGGAATTTAACTCTTCATCAGTTTTTGCAAGGATCCTTGATAAGGGAATTGGCGGCACATTCGGATTTGAATGTGATGCCGGATATAAAACTGATCAGAAGTATATACCCTCAACAAATATTCTTGTTACAAGTTATGAGAAAGGTGAGGACCGGTTTGAGGTAATTGATTTCATGCCGAGGTATCAAATTGAGGAGGGTGGTTATTATGCACCGCCTGATTTGATCAGGTATATAGTACACATTTCCGGAAGACCCGAATTTACTGTGGTGTATGATCCCAGGCTTAATTATGCCAAAGGTAGAACTGTGACCGAAGTAAACAGCGACTATATTAAAAGCCACAGCACTGAGGGGAAGTATGAGTCTGTCTA
>SKND01000262.1 GCA_007120695.1 Bacteroidales bacterium
GCAAAAGAATTTATGAATAGTTGGTCAAAACAGGGACCCGCTCACCATTGCGCCATTGGCGTAGGTCACATTGCCAATAAGATCCTTAAACTTGGACAGATAATAGGAATTGATGTTGTAAGGATTTGTTAGATTAATACTTGATATTAATCTAAACAAAAAGGGTGAAGTAAAACCTGAAATAAGGTAATATGAAGGCTTATAAGAAATTAAGCTTGGGTAAAGTTTTAGTGTTTATGCTTTTTCTATTGTTTTATGTTCCTCTTTCATCGTTATCCAAAATGGAAAAGGGAAATAACTTTATCCGGCCAACCGGGTTGACCGTTAATTTTTTACTACATCCAGATCGTGTTTTTTTAAATGGATATCCGACAAATACTGAATTAAGTCAAGCAGTTAACTACAGCGAAACTTTTCAGTTTACAGAGATAGAGCAGAAGCAGCCACTTTTCGGATGGTTAGTTCGTTCAGAAAGAAGTAATACCATGCAAACTGCTTACCGGATTATGGTTTCATCAAGCTATGAAAATATCCAAAATGATATTGGCGACAAGTGGGATTCCGGGAAAACTGAAAGTGAAAGGTCCATTAATATACGCTATTCCGGAGAGCCTTTAAATCCTGGTACTGTTTATTTCTGGAAGGTAAAAACATGGGACAACCATAATGAAGAGTCATCCTTTTCTGCCATTAGGCAATTTTTAACTGCTCAGGAGCTAATTGATTACTATGGGTATGAATATTATGGTACTTCCCGGTATCCTCTGCAGAAAACGGATGTTTCTCCTGAGAATATAAAACCAATTACAGAAACAAGCACTTTTATAGACTTTGGTAAAGCGAGGTTTGGCCGGATGCGTATTATGTTGTATGGAACTAAGGAAACTGACACTGTGACGGTACATCTTGGGGAAGCGTTAAAAGATGGGAGGATTGACCGTGATCCCGGCGGAAGTATCCGGTATGAGTCTTTTAAAGTGCCATTAGAACCTGGCTGGAGAACTTACGAAATTATAATTCCTACACACCAGTATAGTAGAATGGATAGAATTATCCTGATGCCTGAATATATTGGTGAGGTAATGCCGTTTCGCTATTGTGAAATTGAAGAGTATCCTGGCAATCTGCTGGAAGCTTTCATGATTCAACAGGTTTCAGTTCACTACCCCTTTAATGACCAGGCATCTTATTTCCATTCATCAGATACAGTATTGAATGATGTCTGGGATCTTTGCAAGCATACGATAAAAGCTACAAGCTTTGCAGGTATTTATGTCGATGGTGATAGAGAAAGGTTTCCCCGGGAAGGTGATTCATATATCAATCAACTCAGCCACTATGGTGTCGAGAGGGAGTTTTCACTTGCCCGGTTTACCCATGAATTTCAGATCAAATATTCAAGTCAGTGGACCGAATGGATTTTACAGGTTGTTTTAATGGCCTGGGCTGATTTCATGGAAACTGGTGACCCGACTTCAATGGAACATTTTTATGAGGATTTAAAGGCTAAAACATTGAAATCTCTCGCGCGTGAAGATGGTCTTATAAGCACAAGAACGGGACTGGTAACCCCTGAAGTTATAAAGTCTGTCCATTGGCATGAAAATGAATGGAGAAGACAAAGAAGAGATCAGCCTGCTTTCAGGGATATTGTTGACTGGCCGCAAACAGGTGGGAATTGGGATGTGGAAGGCGAAACGGACGGGTTTGAGTTTATGGACATTAATACAGTGGTAAACGCCTATCATTATCGTACACTTGTTTTGATGTCTAAAATTGCATCAGCTTTAAATAAAGAAAATGATTATGAATTCTTTGATAAAAGAGCAGGATTAGTAAAAGAGGCATTCAATAAAAAGTTACTGGACCATAATACTGGTATTTATGTGGATGGTGAAGGGAGCAGTCATAGTTCACTACATGCCAATATGTTTCCTCTGGCATTTGGATTGGTGCCGGAGAACAATATCACAAATGTTACAAGTTTTATCAAGAGCAGAGGAATGGCATGCAGTGTTTATGGAGCCCAATATCTATTAAATGCCCTTTATCATGGAGGTTCACCAGATTATGCCCTGGAGTTGCTTACTTCAACCGCTGAAAGGAGCTGGGGGCACATGATCTATAATGTGGGGTCAACCATCACATTGGAAGCATGGGATAAAAAATACAAACCTAATCTTGACTGGAATCATGCATGGGGTAGTGCACCGGCAAATATTATTCCAGGTAAACTGATGGGCATTGAACCCTTGGAGCCGGGATACCGCAAGATCCGCATAAAACCACAACCGGCTTCTTTAGTAACAGCTGAAATAAAATATCCTACCATCCGGGGAGATTTGATTTTATCTTTTAAAAATAACCCCGGCAAATCATTTGTGTTAAATGTTAATATTCCGGCCAATACGGAAGCTGAAATACATCTTCCTTTGTTTTCTGCGAAACAAAATGTTACTATGAACAGCAGACCTGTTTCCTTCCGGGTTCAGGGAAGCTTTGTAGTCGTTGATAATGTAGGTTCGGGCGACAAAATATTTGAGGTGTCGCTTTAGGCTGAATCAAAGAGTGATGAAGGTAAATTTTTAATTTACCCTTGCCTGGCAAACAAATCTTCGTATGATAATTTAAAAAAGTAAATGAATATGAACTTTTTTAATAAGGGGATTCCTTTTTTTTATTAATTACTAAGACCTTAGAGTATTACAAATAACAGATTACTATTTAGAAAGGTCATTCGTTTTAAAGTGTTTAATATTATGTAAAAAAGAATCGGCTCAAAAAAGTCAATTTGAATAATTTAAGTCCAATGAAAATGAAAAGAAGAAAATTTATTCATCAGACAGGAGTTGCAGTTACTGCAATTACTGCTCTTCCATCAATGGCAATAGGAAGAAGTATGAAGAACAATAAAAAGGGGGCTGATGAGATTATAAAAAAGCTTTCCTTATTAAATGATAATGATGTTGCCGACTATTTGAGCAGGCAAGTAAGTAACCCAGGAGATAGGTGGGATGGTGGAGTAGAGAATAGGTATAAATTAGCTAATTCTCACACTACAAAGGAATTAATTAGTGTAGCAGGGAGTGCCTATGCATCTGAGTTTTCAAAATACTATCTCTCTTCTGTTCTAATTCAACCTATTGAGCGGGCTGCCGCATGCTTAGTAAATATTCAGCATGATGATGGTACTATTGATCTGCATAGTACGAATTTTCATTCTACTCCAGATACAGCATTTATAGTCACTGATTTATGCCCGCTTTTTATTTGCTTAAAGCAATTGAACAGAGCGGAATTAAAAGGAACACTCAATAGTTTGGAAATATTCCTTTCCAGGGCAGGTGAGGCACTTGCTGTTGGAGGAATACACACCGCAAATCATCGTTGGGTGGTTTGTTCCGCTTTGGCTTGGCTGCATCATCTTTTTCCTTCTCAAAAATATGTAGATAGGATTGATGAATGGTTGGATGAGGGAATTGATATTGATCCGGATGGTCAATATATTGAAAAGAGTGTAGGAACCTATTCTCCAATTGTCAATACCATGTTCATAACAATTGGAAGGTTGCTGAATCGCCATAAACTGCAAGATGTTGCAAGAAAGAATTTGGAAATGACTCTATACTATATTCAACCGGGAGGCGAGGTTGTAACGGATGCCTCCGGCAGGCAAGATAGTGCTCACACAGCATATGTTAACGGGTATTATTATGGTTACCGGTATATGGCGATTACAGATAATAATGCTGAATTTGCGGCTGTTTGTAAATTGATAGAGAATGAAATGCCGGAAAAAATCACCCGGTTCCTTCCCTATCTGATGGAAGACCCTGTTTTCGAGCGAACCTTGATTAATCCTGCTGAATTACCTTTTAGTTATTTCAAACGGTTTATTCATTCCGGGATTTTCAGGATCAGGCGTGGGCTTACCGATATAACCATTATTGAGCGTAATCCGACCTTTTTTTCCTACAGAAAGGGGAATGCCGTACTGCAATCCATGAGATTGGCTGCATCATTTTTTGGCAGCAGAGGGCAGTTTATTTCAGAGAACTGTGTCGTTGATGAGGGCAAAATAATTCTGTCGAAATCAATAACCCACGGATATATGCAGCCAATTCCAAAAGAAAATAGAAACGGAGATGTTATTTGGATATCCCGCGAATTAAGAGAAATAAGCGAGGCTCAAACACTAAACTATCAGGTGATAATTGCAGAGTCGAACGGTAAAGTTTCCATTGACATAATAATAGATTGCACAGACCATGTACCTGTTTCATTAGAAATGAGCTTCAGGCCAGGAGATAAGTTGGAAGGAGTTGTTCCTGATAATAATATGGAAGATTCCTATTTCCTCGAAAGTGGTATAGGGCAATATAGCGTTGGTGATGATGTAATAAATTTTGGCCCTGGCACTAACTCACATAAATGGGCACAAATGCGGGGAATGCTCCCAAAACAAGAGGGGCATAGTGTTTATATAACCGGGTATACTCCTTTTAAACAAACTTTGATGTTTTATTAAGTTCAATTTGCTGTGTAAAATGATGTAGTGTTCGACATTAACCAGGATCCACCGGATGAAATTTAACAATTTGATAATTTCATTTGATGATGATAAAAAAAAGCAGGAATATGGATATGCCTACAGGATTAATCATCCTGATTTTAACAGGAGTCGTTGTTCTGAGTTTTAGTTCAAAAACCAGGATTCTATATGAACGAAATCAAAAAAAAGATTGAGTTTTCGAGTATCAGAATCCCATAAGAAATGGTATTACAAAGGGGATGCGGGATTGCCAGGTATTTGAAGATGGGGGCAAGTATTATATTGTAGGGACTTCCTATCCCTCCTGGTACTGGAATAATCAGAAAAATCCCGGGGTTAAAATATATTCTTCCGACGATTTACTTAACTGGAAATTAAAAAGTTATTAATCGACAGAAACAATCTCGACACCACCGTTTGGTACCTTGACAGGTTCTGGACTCCAGGGATCCATAAAATAGGAGGCAAATACTACCTCACTTTCAATTGCGTTAATGAATCAACCGTTAAATACGCAGTAAAAATCCTTCATAGCAGTGTTGCAGTGTCGGAAGCAGGTACTTTCCCTATCTTCAAATTTTGTTATAATGCAAGTGATGCCGGAATAAAACCTGGTGGTGGTATCCGGATTGGAATGCGCCACCAATTGCTTTGGAGTCCTTTTCAGTCGATAGATCCAGCCAGAGATGGTTTCCTGCGACGATTATGAGCAATTTCTAATGCCCATAGATGAAAATGGAGCCGGGAGAAGGAGTCTTTCGGCATACATTACTGTGGAAATGATCCCCGCCGCTATGCTGAATCTTTCGCAAAAATCCCCAAACTTGATTTCCTGGATTTGGGCTGGGGTGGTGATGTTTCCCATTTAAGAAAGTACCTGCCCATGCCATTCAAATTCAAGCAAAATATATAACTAAATAGTTATTCTCTGCATTGACTATGCAAATAAATGATTTTACATTTGAGTAATTGATGTTGTAAAGATGTGTTAGATTAATACTTGATAGATAAGGGTGAAAAGTTGACATTGATGAAATTTAAATGGAAATCTAAAATGAATACAACTTTAAGTAATTATAAAAATCCGGTAGCGTCCAGACTGTGGGTCTTTTTATCCAATATTATCGTACCTGTATCCTTTTATAAGTTTATAATACTTGCTCTTTTGTCCTTGATGGCCTGCAGACAGTCTGCTGATACCAACAGGCCGCCGGAAGCTCCTACTCACCTGTTGACAGATCTTTTGTCAGAGCCTTTGGGTATTGAAAATCAGAACCCCTTGATGGGTTGGGTCGTGAATGATCCGGATCCTAAGGAGCATCAGACAGCATATCAGATACTGGTATCCGATTGTTTGGATCAATTGGCTTCGGATCAGGGAAATGTTTGGAACTCCGGAAAGTTGCATTCCTCCGAATCGAGTAACGTTCGTTTTGAGGGTCAGCCGCTTGAACCGGACCATGTTTATTTCTGGAAAGTTCGAACGTGGGATAAAAAGGACCAGCCAGGGCCGTATTCGCAGCCACAGATGTTTACAACGGCTGTTAAGGATCAGTGGACAGCAGTTCCCATCTGGGGCAGCCAGGCCCATGATATTGTTAATGATGATTTTGTTTTCCTGCGAAAATCCTTTGATTTACCGGACAAGGATATTGTAAGCGCCATTGCCCACGTTACCGCATTGTCGCCTGAACCCGCCAACCAATATGTCTACAAGCTTTACATGAACGGTGAATTTGTCGGTGCCGGTCCGCCAAGAGGTTATACACAGGGGCAAATAATTCCTGCCCGGACCAAACCATCAACTCGCGATGCGGGTGTTATAAACAGGTACAATACGTTTGATGTCACAAAGTTATTGAAGACCGGACAGCAGAATGCAGTGGGTGCGATCAATTATACCACAGAGGATAAGCGGTTTTTGTTTCAGATGAAAATAAAGTATGTTGACGGTACCCATCAAATGGTAGTATCCAATGGCACATGGAAAGCCCTGCCAGCAGGAAATAAAGTGATCAGTGATTTAGGTAATATTTCTTTTCATTATTTTCATGCTCCCAGAGAAGGTATAGATGCTAATTATTTTCCCTTCGGCTGGAATAATTCCGAATTTGATGATAGTGATTGGGCAAGGGTCATCGTGGAAGAACCGATAGGAAATCTGACGGCATCAGCCACTCTGAATACTGAAAGGTACTTGATTGAACCGGAAAAGATTATTAAGAAGGGAGAGGGTCATTATTTTATTGATTTTGGGAGATCATATGTTGCAGGTTTTCAATTAAATGTCGATGGCACCGAGGGTCACGAAGTGGAAATAAGGCTTGGCGAGGAGTTGGAAGCACCGGAAATCGTGCTGCACAATATGCGAACGGGGAATACGTACCAGGAAGTATGGACTCTTAAGGAAGGGCCGCAAACTCTTGAAAATTGGGGTTACAGGGTATTCCGGTATGCTGAAATATTGAATGCTCCCGGCCCTGTGCAATTATCGAATGTCAGGGCTGCTGAATTAAGACAGCCTTTTAATGATGGAGCATCATATTTTGAGTCCTCCGACACAATACTAAATGATGTATGGGATATCTGCAAATATAGTATTAAGGCATTATCCCTGGATATGTATGTCGATACACATACCCGGGAACGTCTAAACTATGAGGGGGGCATTTTCACAGAACAGATATCCGATTATACTGTTCATGGTGAATACGCTTTTCCGAGATTTTCTATTGAGCATCCTTATTATCGGCCTACATGGCCTACAGAAGGCAAACAAAACTCTGTAATGATGGCATGGCGTGATTACATGTATACCGGCAATTGCTCCTCATTGCGAATGCATTATGAAGCACTGAAAACCAAGACACTTGAAGACTTTATCAATGACGATTATTTGGTGGAAAAAGATATAGATGCTGGTGGCCAGCATGGAACCTATGGCAGGGATATGGTTGACTGGCCAATATCCGAGCTGGATGGATTTCAGTTTACAACTATCAATACGGTAATAAATGCATTTAACTATCAGGCTATTTCAGATCTTTCTGATATTGCCCGTGTTTTAGGTGAGACCGAAGATGAGGCTTATTATTCAGAACTTGCTGAAAACCTTCGTCAGGCTATTAACACACACCTTTATAACAGGGAGGCAGGGAAGTTCAGGGATGGTAAAGATGTGGATCATCATTCCCTTCATGCCAGTGCAATTCCCTTGAGTCTGGGAATTGTGGATTCGGAGAATGTCGACAGGGTGGCCGATTATGTTGAGGGCCGCGGTATGAAAGGGAGTGTTTATCTGGCCCAGTTCCTGCTTGATGGTTTGTATATGTTCAACAGGGGAGAGGCGGCCTTGAGATTAATGAACTCTACCGAATTAAGGAGCTGGGGGAATATGATTTATAATCTGGATGCTACCATTGTTGGAGAGGCATGGGATCCGTCCATAAAGGGCAATATGAGTTTTTCTCACCCCTGGGCGTCATCACCTGCAAATGCGATACCAAGAGGTATGTTCGGAATAATTCCTTTGGAGCCTGGCTTCAGGCAATTTCAGATCAAACCGCAGCCTGCTTCACTCGAGTGGGCTAAATTAATCACCCCCACGATCAAAGGCCCTGTTAGCGTTGAATTTCATAGGAATGTAAACATATTTGAGATGACAGTTCAGGTGCCTGTTAATACCACGGCTAAAGTTTATGTGCCAATGAGTGGGGCGAAAAATATTATTGTGAAAATGAACGGGCAGGCTGCAGAAGGTCATATGGATGGAGAGTATTTTGTGAAGGACGGAGTTGGTTCCGGCCGTCATACATTTCACGTAATATACCCCGGTGTGGATGCTGATGGAATAAGTACGGCTAAACTTTTTTAATTTAACAATATGTTATCATAAAGCAGAGTAATTAAGGCCTTTAAATTAAAAGAATACATGGACCTCCGGAAATAGTTCCGATCCAGTTTGATTTGTGCCGGCAACTGGCAGATAATTTCGGTAAAGTACTTGATATCCCGGTAAAATATTACAAGATGAGAAAAAATAGTGACTCTAATATATCTGAGATAGGTCGCAGAAAATTTATCAGGAGCTCCGCAATGGCAACTGCAGCCTTTGCCTTATCACCATTTTTACCGGCTTGTAAAACCAGGGGTAAAAAACCCAATATAGTTTACCTTTTTGCAGATCAATGGAGGGGGTCGGCAACAGGTTATGGTGGCGATCCTAATGTTAAAACGCCAAATCTGGACCGGCTGGCAGAGGAGTCGATAAATTTCAGCAATACCGTGTCAGTCTGTCCGGTATGCACACCATATCGTGCTGGTGATGATCTTTCTTCACTTATCTGTGAAGGAGGCGAGAAAGAAGACAGGTCCTCACTCTATATGTCTGTTTCTCCATTTAATTACGGACAAGGGGCTTACCGTTCAATACGAACAAAACGGTATACTTACGTCCGCAATCTGGAGGGTCCATGGCTGATGTTCGACGACCGTAATGATCCATGGCAGATGAACAATCTGATTGGAAAAGCCGGGTATGAGGAGATCGGAAGGGACCTTGACGCTAAGCTTCATGCCCAACTTAAAAAGATTGGTGACGATTTTCGTTCCCCGCATTCATATATTGAAGAGTGGGGACTTGAGGTTGATCCTGATCGGGGGGCTGTTATCTATAAAGATTTTGACCAGGAACCACAAAAACCTGAACGCCATATTACAGGCTAAGTAGAGTCCGTCAATAAAGTAAGTGTTTGGACAGATACTTATCAGATTTCAAATTTAATGACAAACTTCAATATCATGACAATTCTTGTGGAAATAAAGAAAATTATAACTGTTTTTATAAGTGTTATTATTTTATCGGGTTTAGTTTGTATTGATTTATCGGCTCAATCAGAACCCGGATATGATGATCTTCGCAGGGAATTTAAATCTCCTGAC
>SKND01000352.1 GCA_007120695.1 Bacteroidales bacterium
CTTCCTGACTTTGCCGAAAGTGTAAAAAAGTCAATTCCTTATATGTACGAGGCCGTTGCTAACCCGGTCGAAGGAACCATGCTGACGGTTATTAAGGATTGGGCTGACTTCCTTGCCAGTAAAAAAGAAGCCATCTACGATT
The DNA here is from genome assembly GCA_007120695.1 of Bacteroidales bacterium. Lineage (GTDB taxonomy): Bacteria > Bacteroidota > Bacteroidia > Bacteroidales > PUMT01 > PXAP01. Next base: position 143 of record SKND01000352.1, read on the forward strand.
TCAGAAGTGTGATGATCGATTCCTTTGCTGTTTTGGAAAAATCTTTGGCAGAGACTACCTTAAAATTAAAAGTGTTAAAAAAAACAGACTTTGTAGATGCCGGAGCTAAAGGATTTGTTCTGTTCATTAAAGGTATTATCGGTTTTATAAAAAACAGTGACATACGCAATCTGAAAGTTGAATCGCAGGAAACCATCTCTCTAGTTCATTCGGAGGAGATGAAATACGAAGTAATCAAGCACCGTTTTTGTACCGAAGCCATCATAAAGAATTTAGCCATTAATAAATCTGAGCTTCAAGAAACCTTAAGTAACAGCGGCGATTCGGTTGTTGTTGCCGGATCTGAAAGCATTTGCCGGATACATGTGCACACCGGTCAGCCGGCAGAACTGTTTCACCGGCTGAAAGATATTGGGACCATCACATATCAGAAAGTGGACGATATGGTCCGCCAGCAGGAAACGATTACCAAAAGAAAATGGAATATTGCCCTGGTAACTGACTCAACTTGTGATTTGTCACAGGACTTGATTGATTTCTATCAAATTAATGTCGTTCCCATAAACCTGAATTTTGGCGACAATCATTATCTGGATAAGCTGACTATCCAGCCCGATCAATTTTACGATTTACTTGATAGCAATGCTGAATTCCCAAAAACATCACAAATTAACGAACAGACATTTACCAGCTTGTATTCACATCTGGCTTCGCATTATGATGCCATTATTGCCTTGCATCTTACCGGGCAGTTTAGCGGAACCTATGCAAACAGCATTAAGGCAGGCGAACGCATACAAAAGGAGTTTAGCAAACCCGTTCATGTGATCGATTCAAAGAATTTATCGGGAGCACTCGGATTACTGGTGCTGAAAGCAGCACAGGGCATTGAAGCCGGAGAGCCTGTTGAAACCATAGTCAGATCAATTAAGTCTGATGTGCTTCATGCAAAAATATTTGTCAGTGTCAGGGATTTGAAATATATGATCAAGGGAGGACGGGTTTCCAGGCCAAAAGGTTTTATAGCCTCTGCGCTTGGGTTGAACCCTGTTATTTCGATGGATGAAAATGGAAAATCTGTTTTGTTCGGGAAAACTTTCAGCCAGCAGGCCAGCTTAAAAAATATTTACTCGCATATTGAAAAGATAAGCCGTGGAAAGACAATCTGGAACTACATCCTTCTCCATGCACATAACCCTGAAGGGGCTCATAAAGCAGAAGAGAAAATGCTGGAGATTACCGGCGAAAAACCGGTTTCGGTAGTGGATATTTCTCCGGTTATAGGAATGCATGCCGGTATCGGTACCATAGGCATTTCATTGTTGTTTGATAATTAAGTTGTTTTTGCAAATGTTGACTCCGTTTTTACAAGCATCGCTCATCATTTTTATCCTGGTGACACTCCTTTGGATAATAAGTGTTTTTATAAAAGATGTAAGCATAATTGATCTGTTCTGGGGACTTGGTTTTGTGGTAGTAAATTCCTTTTATTTTCTCATATCGGGCGATTTGAATGAACGAAAAATACTCTTGCTGGTTTTGGTCTCAATCTGGGGCTTAAGGCTTTCCATTTATCTTGCCTGGAGAAACCTGGGCAAAGGAGAAGACTTCAGGTACCGGGAATTCAGACGAAAGTACGGCCCGCATCGCTACTGGTGGTTTAGCTACTTTCAGGTGTTTCTGTTGCAGGGAGTGTTGATTATGCTTGTTTCCCTGCCCTTATTGGGAGCCAACGCCGGAACACAAAACGAAAACCTTATCTGGATAGATTACCTGGGTATTTTAGTTTGGATGATTGGATTTGTGTTTGAAGCCGGAGGCGATTTACAGTTGGCCCGGTTTAAAAGTAATCCCCAAAACAAAGGAAAGGTGCTGAACAAGGGATTCTGGAAATATACCAGGCATCCCAATTATTTTGGCGATTCTGCCGTCTGGTGGTCTTTTGCCATTTTCAGTATAGCTGCCGGAAATTACTGGCAAGTTGTTGGTTCAGTGCTTATGACTATATTGATAATAAAAGTCTCGGGAGTTTCATTGCTTGAAAAATCCTTAGATGACAAGAAACCACAATACCGGGAATACATTCAAAAAACCAGTCCATTTTTCCCGTGGTTTCCAAAAAACTCATAATATATTAATCGGAATAAAATTCTTTGATCCTGCCGGGCGATACACCGGTTTCATAAGCCATCACTAACGCATTATTCAGGAGTTGCTGCCTGATAATTCCATTTTGAATAAATCTTCTGGCAGAAGTTGTTACTGCCAGGGGCAGCTTAATGAACCGTCCTTTTCTTCTAAGCTCTTTTTGTATTTCAAGTTCCTCCATAACAGGAATGTTTTTATACCCTCCTATTTCATCAAATATGGTTTTTCTGATGAAGATGCCTTGATCACCCCATGTTAGATATCTGTTATTTATCCTGTGCGATACTGGCACCCTTGTTCATTTGAGGGGCCCTGCCTTTTTCCGACGTGACTATCTTTATGTCACGGTATGATATACATTTTGCCAAAGTATCATCCGAATAACAGGCCATCTGTTCTAGAGATTCAGGATTTGGAGGTTTTGGCTCAGGATGGTAATTTTTTTGATGTTCCTCTTGATTGTCCTCAACGCAGTGAACGCATGGGGTGGACAGCTAATGCACAATTGTTTGCACCTACAGCGTGTTTCAACATGAATTCTGCAGCTTTTTTTTCAAAGTGGTTAAAAGATCTTGCTTTAGACCAGCATGAGAATGGTAAAGTCCTCAACGTAATTCCTGATGAACCTCATAACCCTCTTAGTGCCGGGTCATCAGGCTGGGGGGATGCTGCACTTATAGTACCATGGAATTTATATCTTAACTATGGAGATTTAAGAATATTGCAGGAGCAGTATGAGAGCATGAAGGGATGGGTCGAATTCATGCGTAATTCAACATACAAAGACTACCTCTGGTAAACTCTTAATGACCGTTATGCCTTTGGTGACTGGATGGCTTTGGGAACTCCAAATGACAAAGATCTTCTCGCTGCTGCCTATTTTTATCGCTCAACCAGCCTTTTGCGTAAAGCGGCAGAGATCCTTGAAAATACCAGCGACGTTAGTTTCTATGGTGAGCTCCAATCCAGGATTAAAAAGGCATTTAACGAAGAATTTGTTACTCCAGAGGGGAACCTTTCTTCCAGTAAACAGACGGCTTATGTGGTAGCACTATCTTTAGGTCTGATTCCAGGTGATCTGGAAGAGGCAGCTGCAGAGCGGCTTGCTGAGATCGTTAATGAATATAATCACCTCACTACAGGTTTTTTGGGCACTCCTGATTTACTTCATGTTCTTGTTAATTTGGGTATTTGGAGGAGGCGTACAAACTTATGTACAGACAGGAATACCCGTCATGGTTATATATGGTAAATAATGGAGCAACCACAATATGGGAGCGCTGGGATTGTATAGATGCTGATGGAAGACCTGGAGATAATTCCTATAACCATTATCCGTATGGTTCTGTTGGCGATTGGCTTTACAAAATAGTTGCAGGGATCAATCCTGATCCTGAATTTCCCGGATATAAAAAAACGATCATAAAACCCCGTCCATGGGGTGAGATGAATAATGTGAGTTCAAGTCATGAATCACCTTTTGGCACTCTCAGCAGTGAATGGCAAATTGAGGATGATTTGATGAAACTGACGGTTCAGATTCCCGTCAATACCAGTGCTGAGATATACATTCCTGCCACCGGCAGTTTCCTGAAGGTAAATGGAATACAACAAAAGGAGATCCAAATTATTGATCAGGCCGGATTTCCGTATCAATTTATCCATCTTACAAAGGGTTCCGGAAGATATGTTTTTGAGACAAAGTCAAATCTCTATATTTTAATTAATAAATAACTATTTTAGCTTGGAAGTTTCATTTTACATATACCGACAGGATTGATCTCTATAAACCTTATTATCATATTAACAAACGAAATTATAATCTTTTACCTTAATTGATGACCGACCGGTATTCGGGCAGGCTTTCGATTGCTTGTACAAATCAGATAAAAAATTTTGAAAATGAAAACAACCAGTTATCCAAAGCACCTTATTATTTTTTTGTTCACTCTATTTCTTTTCCTCCCGGAAAATATCTCTGCTCAGCAGGAGAACCTGGATGTGCTTAGCAGGTGGGTTGAGTGGTCGGATGGTGGCACCATGCTTGTCCGCCACCTTAACCGGCAGGCCTTTGCCTATCTTGATGTAAGAGATAGTGAGGTTGCCAGGCTGAGAACCAGGGCAGACTGGGTAAAGCGCCAGCAGAAGGTCAGGGATATCCTTATGGAGACCATAGGGCCATTTCCTGAAAAGACCCCACTCAATGCAAGGGTTACAGGTATTGTACAGAAAGACGGTTTTCGCATAGAAAAGGTGATTTATGAATCAATACCCGGCCTGTATGTAACAGCGGCAATGTTTATTCCCGATGGAGGAGAAACAAAACCCGCAATAATACAGGTTAGCGGACACGGGTTCGCTGCATTCAGATCGGAGGGAAACCAGAGATCAATTTATAATCTGGTAAAGAAAGGTTTTATAGTGTTTGCTATTGACCCGCTTGGCCAGGGAGAAAGGATACAGTACTGGGATGAAGAAAAAAGATATTCGCTTTTTGATTCACCGGTGGGGGAACATTCATATTTTGGAAATCAGATGTACTTCAACGGGATCTCCCCGATACGCTATTTCGTGTGGGACGGGATAAGAGGCGTTGATTACCTGGTGACAAGAAGTGAAGTGGATGCTGAAAGGATAGGTATTTACGGTTGCTCGGGAGGCGGGACCCAGACTGCATTCATTGCTGCTTTTGATGAAAGGATCAAAGCTGCCGTACCGGGATGTTATATAACCGGATTTCGCCGGCTTCTTGAATCCATTGGTCCACAGGATGCCGAGCAGAACATTTACCATGGGATAAAACACGGTATAACTCATGCAGACCTTCTGCAGGTTAGGGCACCCAGGCCGCTGCTGATATCCTCAACAACATGCGATTTTTTCAGCATCCAGGGGGCAATTGAAACCTATAACGAGGTAAGGGATACCTACAGGGCCTTTGGCCGGGAGGATTATGTGGGCCATGTAACGGATGATGCCGGACATGGGTTTCATGGCACAATTACCGATATCTACGTATTCTTCCAGGATGTTTTCGGTCTTCCCGGAAACGCAGTACATGAGGAATTTGATGGGTTCGACCCGGAGGATCTTCAGGTAACCCCGACAGGACAGTTATCCACATCCCCTGGAGGCAACCTTGCTTTTGATATAAACAGACGAGAGGCTGAAAGGCTGATGAAGAGGATTAACGATTCAAGAAAAAATAATCCTGACCATCTTGATGATGTCCTGAAAAAGGCCAGGGAGCTTTCCGGATATATCACTCCTTCATCAGTGACGGAACCGGTTTTCCGGGGAAGATACCAGCGGGAGGGATATGCGGTAGAGATGTATGCCCTTCAGGGTGAAGGTGAATATGTTGTTCCCCTGCTGCTGTTTGTCCCCGATTCCGGCGAAAGCCACCCGTCGGTTATCTACCTGCATCCCGGCGGGAAGATAGCTGATGCCGCTCCCGGCGGAAAGATTGAGCAGCTTGTAAAAAGGGGTTATGTTGTGGCCGCACCCGATGTTATTGGTGTTGGTGAAGTTGCCGATAGGAGCGGTTTATATCAATTTGCCGCCCAGTATATTTCTTTAATGACAGGCCGAAGTGTTACAGGAATACAGGCGGGTGATGTCAGCAGGGTTGTTGATTTCCTTAAAGGCCGTTCAGATGTTGATCCCGGCCGGATCGGTGCCATTGCATTTGAGGAGATGGGCCCGGTTCTTCTGCATGCAGCGGCATTTAATAATTCCATTAGCTCTGTTGTACTTTCCGGTTCTCTTGCTTCCTATCAGAGCGTGGTGATGAATAAATTTTACAATCAGGATTTTACAAGGTACTGGGTGGCCGGCGCCCTGACAGCATACGACCTTCCCGATCTTATAGGGACACTTGCTCCAAGGAAAGTTGCACTTGTTGGTCTGAATGACCATATGAAAGAACCTGCATCTTCAGAACTTGTAAATTCAGAACTTGAATTCCCCCGGACAGTCTTCTCATTTAAAAAAGCTGAGGGAAACCTGAATGTCATCAGCAATGGTCATGATATATTTTCAATTATCGACTGGAGCATGAAGTAATCAGATCCACAATGACGCAGAAAACAATTAATCTTTGTATTTTTAAGGAGAAACCTGGTTATTGATAAAGAGTGTTTTTGCATGTTATACAAAAATTGACAGAAGGCCGGGTTCTTTTTCAAATGGATAAAGCCTTAAGGTCGATTTGAGAGTAAAAAAGTTTTCTTTATAATTCCAGATTCTTTAAACTATGAAAATGATCCGATACAGTTTGTTGTGCCTGTCCTTTATATCTGCATGTGGTATTATTGAAAAAGAAAGGGGATTTGATTTTACATTTAATGATACGGTCATAAAACTTCCGCAGCACCCCCGTCTTTTATTTTCAAAAGAAGAAATTCCCAGTCTGAAAGAGTGGAAATAATGCTATAAAAATTACATATCATGCTAAAAAAAACAATCTTCGTATTCATTTGTTTTTCTGTTATTTTAAGTGTGCAGGCCCACGAATTTAGAAACCTTCTTCAGCAACAGGCCGATATTCCTTCATTGAAGGGTGCTTTATTGCTGAATCAGAAATGGGTTCCTTTTCCTGATTATTATGACCGGCAAGGCTGGGATGAATTGACAGGGGAATATAAATCAGGTATAATCAGCAATGGTGAGGAAGCATTGGATTATGAATGGATGGTTGTAAAGGCAACTGATTATATTGAGTATGACAGAAGTGGTTCCAGGCAAATTATGCAAACCCCTTTTGGTACCAATCAAAGGGCGCTTGGCAGACTGATAATGGCGGAGCTTGCAGAAGGGAAGGGCAGATTTACTGACCAGATAGTAAACGGGATATGGTTGTTTTGTGAAATGACCTCCTGGGCTTTATCAGCTCATATTGGAAGTATGGGGAAAACTGATAATTCTGCTCTCCCTTCACCCAATGAGCATATTATTGATCTCACTTCCGGTAATCTTGGATCTTTATTTTCATGGACATTATATTTTCTAAAAGATGAGCTGGACAATGTCAATCCCCTTGTAGCGCAACGTTTACGCCATAACCTCCAGGTTCGCATTCTTGATCCTTTTATGAATCGTGATGATTTTTGGTGGCAGGCTTTTAATGCAACTCCTGCCACAATGGTCAACAACTGGACTCCCTGGTGCAATGCCAATGTTCTTTCCACCTTTCTGCTTCTTGAAAATGATCCTGATAAGCTGGCTGCGGCTGTTCACCGATCTATGATTTCTGTGGATCAGTTTATTAATTATTACCACGAAGATGGGGCCTGCGATGAAGGCCCCGGATACTGGAACCATGCTGCCGGGAAAATGTATGATTACCTGCAACTATTGTATTATGCCACGGGCGGGCATATCTCTATTTTTGACCGGCCCATTATAAAGAACATGGGTGAGTACATTGCCAGATCTTATATAGGCGATGGATGGCGGGTAAATTTTGCAAATGCCGGACCAAGGGGAGGAGGTCCAAAAGGGGTTATATTCAGATATGGTAAAGCTGTAAACAGCATGGAGATGGAACAATTTGCAGCTTACCTTGATAAACATGATAATCATAATTATAATGCAGGCAATGATATGTTTCGCAATTTGGAGGACCTGAAATCACAAATTGACCTGGTTAATATCGAGCCCAAATTACCTGCTGCCTTTTATTCATGGTATCCGGGAACTGAATTTTGCTACATGCGAAATAATACCGGATTTTTCTTTGCAGCAAAAGGTGGGTTTAATGCAGAAAGCCATAATCACAATGATGTTGGCTCATTTTTGCTTTATTTTAATTCCAAACCTGTATTTATTGATGTGGGTGGTGTCACCTACACAAGGCAAACATTCGGACCTGAAAGATATTCTATATGGAATGTGCAGAGTGATTACCACAACCTGCCAATGATAAATGGTAAATCACAATTACCCGGCAGGAACTTCAGATCCGGAAATATTGATTTCCATTCACGGAGATCCAGATTGTCAGTTGATATTGCAGGAGCTTATGGTGATGATGCTGCAGTGGATTCATGGATAAGGACATATACCCTGCAAAGGAATGGGGGTTTAATAATAGAGGATTCTTTTTATCTGAGTGAAATCAGGGAACCTAACAAGATAAATTTTATGACCCATGCCAAACCTGATATTTCTGCTCCTGGAGTTGTGATCCTGGATGCAGGTGGTGATAAAGTTGAATTATCTTACGATGCCAGTATTTTTAAGGCCTTTGTGGAACCAATCGAACGTACCGATCTGCGATATGATAGTGTGGGTTTCGGATTAAACAATGCCTGGGGAGATACTGTTTACAGGTTGACCCTGGTGTCGGCAAGAAACCAGTTGAAAGGAAACTACAGGTTTACAGTGAAAGCCTTGTAATTTATCAGGATTATCCTTTTAAGAAGCAACAAATCCAATTGTTCGTCTCCCGCTTATTTAGATCATAGTTTATTTCGGGAACAATAAACCAATTTTTAAATCAGAAATAAGAAAATCATTAAAATTAAAAACCTCCATTTGATACTTCGGGGCTTTGCTCCGTGGTGGCAGATTTCCATATTGGAGCTAAATTTGTTAAAAATTTCACAAAATGAAATCATTCAAACAGCGCGCAAAACTATTCGGGGTGATGACGGTTTTTGCAGCAGGCCAGCAAGTGCTTGCCGGTGATCAGCCAAACGTTATCCTGATAATGACTGATGACCAGGGTTACGGCGATATCTCCTCCCACGGCCATCCCTACCTTATCACACCAAACATGGACAGGCTCCGGGAAATGAGTGCGAGACTGGAGAATTTTCATGTCGACCCCACCTGCTCACCTTCAAGGGCTGCATTGATGACCGGCCGGTACTCGGGCAGGGTGGGTGTATGGCACACTGTTATGGGGAGGAACCTTCTAAGGGAAGATGAGACAACCATTGCCAGTGTATTCAAATCAGCAGGCTACAGGACCGGGATATTCGGCAAATGGCATTTGGGTGATTCCTATCCTTATGGGGCGAGGTTCAGGGGGTTTGACGATGCAATTGTGCATTATGCGGGTGGTGTAGGGCAGACTCCCGACTACTGGGGTAATGATTATTTTGAGGATCACTATAACGATAACGGTTCCTGGAGGCGGTTTCAGGGTTACTGTACTGATGTCTGGTTCGGCGAGGCA
>SKND01000180.1 GCA_007120695.1 Bacteroidales bacterium
CAAGTTTGAGCTAAGGAAGGCTCTGGACAAGAAATACCCGAGACTCAGGTACCAGGATGCATCTTTCAGTGAGTACGGCTTTGGTGCAACTATGGTAATAATCAGAAAATAATAAACAGGACAATCAGGTATCCGGCACAATATTTGATCTTTCAGGTTACTTATAAAAGGTTTTATGTAATATTGCTATCAACATCCGTACATTGGGCTGGTGCGGATAATTATATGTCTTAAGAATTATTGGCGCCCTTTAAACTGCCGGGAGAGGCAGGCAGGGTGCCTAACTATTTCAGCAGGCCGTTCCATCGCTTCCCGCCCTGAGCGGGGGGAGGAAAGTCCGGGCAGCACAGGGCATCATGCTTCCTAACAGGAAGATACCCGTGAGGGTATGGCAAGTGGAACAGAAAATAACCGCCGCGGCACCGCCGCGGTAAGGGTGAAAAGGTGAGGTAAGAGCTCACCGGTCCGTTTGGTGACAAACGGAGCCGTGCATCCCATGAGTTGTAAGGCCATGTATATTCCGGGTTTTCTGTTAAGTCAGAAAGGCAGGGTTGCCCGCCCTGATTTCCTGCCCAGGCAGGATAACCGGAAGGGGTAGGCCGCTTGAGGCAATTGGCAACAATTGTCCCAGATAAATGATGGAAAATCCCCCCGGGGATACAGAACCCGGCTTACAGGCCTGCTGATTTTTATTGTTTTCCAACCGGCATACCTTAACAGGATTGATAATTAGCCGGTTAAGGATTCTATTCCCGGCAGGGTTAACCGGTCCTTACTTTAGACCAGCTCAGTTCTGGTATTTTGATACGGGCAAGAATAAACGCCACAAGCAACCCGCTAACCATCTGCCATATACCCCACCAGGCTGCCATAAAAGCCATTCCGCCGTTTGCGTGGAATATATTGAAGATCAGTATCAGTGCTAATCCGCTGTTCTGGATACCGGTTTCGATACTCAGCGAACGTCTGTCGGCAATTGGCACTCTTGCCACTGTACCAACAATATAACCGGTCGACAGGGTCTGGACATTCAGAAGTAAAACCAGCAGACCGATAGGGAAAATTACCGCAGTAAAATGCTCAAGATTTGAAACAAGTGCTCCGGCTATAAAAGAGAGGTAAAGAACCAGTGATGTGATTTTTATCCGCTTCATGTTCTTTTCGGCAAAATTCGGGAATTTATAAGCAAACCACATACCCGCGATTAAAGGAATCCCAAGCAGTATAAAAACAGTCTTGGCCATTTCCAGGAAATCAATATGAATAGGAATATTAAGGTAACCGGCTTTTTGATAATACCTTACATACATACCTCCCCAGAAGGCGAAATTGAAAGGCGTGAAGAAGGTTGCAGAAAGCGTGGCAAATGCCGTGAGCCCTACCGAAAGGGCTATATTGGCTTTTGCAAGAGCTGAAATAAAGTTTGAAACATTCCCTCCCGGACATGCGGCAATAAGGATCATTCCCATGGCAATGGAAGGCGGGGGATTAAGGGCTACAACAAGGGCGAAGGTAAGCGCAGGAAGAATGAGAAACTGTGAAATGATGCCCAGAACAGCCGATTTGGGGTAAGTAAATATTTTCCTGAAGTTATCAATTTTAATTTCCATAGCTACCCCGAACATTATACATGCCAGGGTAATATTCATGTACAGTAGTCCTCCTTCACTGAAGTTAAGCCGGATGTTATCTATAGAAGCCAGTGTTTCATACATGATTTCCAGTATTGATTACATGTCAAATATATATTGGATTTTTTCTGCGTAAAATTACACAAGACGAGATGAAAAATTTTGACTTTTTTACAGGATAAATATAATCCGGATTTTTAGAACGCAAAAGTTGTTTGGTCTATAATTCCAGTTAATTTCCCATCTGGTTTCCGGATCAGGTTAGCTGAGTTATTGAGAATATTGATAAAATGTCATTTCTGCAACGTGAGAAGTGAAAATTTGACATTCGCATTAAGTTTGGCAGTTTTTATGTAATTTCGGGAATCAAATCCCGGAAATTGGCGACAAGCGCGTGGCTTAACAAATTTTAACGGAAAAATCTTATAATATTGTTTTTTAAGTGACGTTAAATTCTCAATATTGGGTTAGTTATCCGGGCAATATCTGGTTTATAATATAAAACTGTAATTACATGGAAGTATCAATCGACATCAGTGAGTTGAATGAAAGAATTAAGGAGGAGAGTTCGTTTATCGATCTCATCAACCGTGAACTGGCTAAAGTTATAGTAGGCCAGAGAAAACTGACCGACAGCATGCTGATAGGGTTGCTGTCTGATGGTCATATACTCATTGAAGGTGTTCCCGGACTAGCAAAAACTTTATCGATAAGCACACTTGCGGGGATAATAAATGCAAAGTTCAACCGTATCCAGTTTACTCCCGATCTCTTGCCGGCCGACCTTGTGGGGACCATGATATACAGTCAGAAGAAAGAGGAGTTTTTTGTTCGGAGGGGACCGGTTTTTGCAAATTTCATACTTGCAGATGAGATAAACCGCGCACCTGCCAAGGTGCAGTCGGCTCTGCTTGAGGCTATGCAGGAAAGGCAGATCACAATCGGTCAGGAGACATTCAGGCTGGATGAACCATTCCTCGTAATGGCAACACAAAACCCTATTGAGCAGGAGGGTACATACCCCTTACCCGAGGCGCAGGTGGACAGGTTCATGCTGAAGGTGGTGATCACCTATCCAAAAAAGGAAGAAGAGGCATTGATTATCAGGCAGAATCTGGCCGGTGAATTTCCAGCGCCTTCACAGGTACTTACTCCTGAAAATATTATTAAGGCGAGAAGTGTTGTAAAGGATGTATACCTTGATGAAAAGATTGAGAAGTATATAATTAATATTGTTTTTTCAACAAGATTTCCTGCCGAATACAGGCTTGGAAAATTTGAAAATATGATCAGTTACGGTGCTTCTCCAAGGGCAAGTATTAATTTGGCCAGGGCTTCCAAAGCCTATGCATTCATAAAGCGCAGGGGGTATGTGATACCTGAAGATGTAAGGGCTGTCTGCTATGATGTGATGAGACACAGGATCGGATTGAGCTATGAAGCAGAAGCCGAGAGTATCGTTTCGGAAGATATCATTACCGAGATCCTGAATACTGTAGAGGTGCCATAATATAAAGGGAAGGATTCCTGCCATGCGCCTACTTTTTATTTTAATATGTATTATGCTCCCGGTTGAGGTTATTGCCCAGTTCCTTCCGGGCATGAACCAAAGCCAGGTTGGCATGCACATGGAGGAAACCTTCAGGGAGTTTGTACTGAGGAATCCTCCCAACGTTGACGAGCTTGATTTCTTAAAGTATGAACATATATCAGGCGACAAAACATTACTGGTGTTCATGACTGAATGCGGAATATGCAGCTTTACAAGGCTAATGGTTGATATTGATTACCTTGAAGAAACTGTAGATATGTATAACCGGGAGTATCAGCCTGCAGGTGAAAATATGTGGACAGTGAAAAGGGAGGAATACGAGTACATAGTAAGTCTTGATCAGTCAGAGTGGTTATTCACTGTAACGGTAAGGCTGAAGGGTGGTGACGGGATGACTGAATAAAATTTTATTTACCAGTGGAAACAAAGGAGCTTTTAAAAAAGGTAAGGAAGATAGAGATCAAGTCGCGGGGACTTTCACGCGATATATTTGCCGGGCAATACCATTCAGCCTTTAAGGGCCGTGGTATGGCATTTAGCGAAGTGCGGGAATACCAGCCTGGTGATGATATAAGAAGCATCGACTGGAATGTGACGGCAAGATTCAACCATCCGTATGTAAAGATCTTTGAGGAGGAGCGTGAGCTGACTGTTATGCTGCTTATTGATGCCAGCGGGTCGAGGGAATTCGGTACCCGCGGGATGCTTAAAAAGAATATGATTACAGAGATAGCTGCCGTACTTTCATTCTCGGCAATTCAGAATAATGACAAGATCGGTGTTATCTTTTTCAGTAACAAGATAGAAAAATTCATTCCACCCCAAAAGGGTAGGAAACATATACTTTTTATTATCAGAGAGCTGATCGGTTTTGTGCCGGAAAATCGCGGGACTGATCTGTCAGAACCTCTCAGGTTCCTTACCAATGCCATAAAGAAGAGAAGCACAGCATTTGTGATTTCCGACTTCATTCAGTCGCCTGTAGCCGGTTCATTCCCGGAGGCACACAAGGGTCCGTCTGAAGCAAACAGTAAGAACTTACAACAGAACGGCATCAACTCTGGTCTTCCGGAGGAGACATTGAAGATTGCAGCCCGCAAGCATGACCTGGTTGCGATCAGGGTTTACGATAAGAGAGAGATTGAACTTCCTCCGGTAGGTATGCTGAGGGTAAAGGATGCCGAGACGGGAGAAGTGAGATGGGTCGACTCACTATCACCAAGGGTCCGTTCGGTTTACTCTGACTGGTGGCGCGAAAATGACAGGAGGCTTAATGAAATTTTTATGAAAACAGGCATAGACTCGGTTTCTGTAAGCACCGACGAAGATTATGTGAAGCCTCTTATCAGACTGTTCAAAAGGAGGTAGATTTATGGAGTTAATCATTATTGAGGTTTTATGTAAGTATTCTGATTTATGTTAAATACCAGAAAGATAAAAAGAGAAACTATCTACCCTGCCGGCGGGTGCAGAATATCAATAACCTTACTGGTTATATTGATGACTTTTCTCGTGTCGGGCAATATCCCTGTAAAGGGACAAATTATAAGTATTTCCTCAAAGTTTGACACCACATCGATCTGGATCGGAGAACAGACCTTTTTCACAATAACGGTTGAGCAGCCTGCAGAAATGCATGTCGGATTTCCTGTCCTGTCAGATACCTTGTCGGCCAATATAGAAATTCTCTCAGCATATCCGGCCGATACAACATTGATCGACGGAGAAAAACTTAGAATAAATAAAAACTTCAGAATTACATCCTTTGAAAGAGGTGAGCAATTTGTTGAATCCCTTCCGTTTGTATTTTTTGTAGATGATGATGAGAGAGTACTGAAAACACCAAGAGTGAAACTTGAAGTATTATCGCCGGAGATCGATCAGGAAGCGAATATTTATGATATAAAAGATCCGTTTAGCATTCCCCTCGGATTTATGGAAATATTGCCCTGGATCCTTCTGGTGGTTGCAATTGCCCTTCTTTCATGGTATCTGGTGAGGTATTACAAACGCCGAAAACCCGGGGAATCTGAAATGGAAAGGGCTGAACCAGCAGAGCCTGCGCATGTAATTGCTTTAAGAGAGTTGAAGCAGCTTAAGTCCGATTCATTATGGCAGAAGGGATATATTAAGGATTATTATTCAAGATTGACGGAAATAGTTCGAATATATATTGAACGGCGTTTTGGGATTCTTGCAATGGAGAGAACCAGTGACGAGATTATAGAAGAACTTAACAAAAGTAATTCTGTCGAACCGGAGGTAATTGACCTGCTGAAGGAGTGTTTTTCACTGGCAGACCTGGTTAAATTTGCAAAAGGGCAGCCGGGTGAGGCTGAACATGAAACTTCGCTAAATACTGCCTTTCATTTTATCAAAGCCTCCTGGGATTTAGGTGCAGGTAGTCAGAATGCCTTAAATACCGGCTCCGTTGAATCTGGCTCCGGTAATCTCCCGGGCGTTAATACTGGTAATGAGAACGGGGGTGCAGGTAATCAGGGGGAAAGAAACCGAAAAAAACAGGAAATTATTGCCCCGGCTTCCGGAGTTACTGGTTCCGCTTTCGCGGAAGGTAAAGATGATCGTATAAAATCAGGAATCTCAGACAACAATGCAGATAAAAATGGGTGAATACATTTTCGCATATCCTCAGTATTTATGGTTGCTGCTGCTGGTCCCTGTAATGGTGATCTGGTATATACTCAAGCATAAATACCGACATCCTGCTATGCAGGTGCCCGGTTTGCAGTGGACTGCCAATGCTCCGGTAACATTCAGGCATTACCTGCAACACCTGCTATTTGCTTTCAGGATGCTTGTTATAGCTTTCCTGGTTATTGTGCTTGCCCGGCCACAGTCCCACGATCAATGGGAAGAGGTCATAACAGAAGGCATAGATATTATGATTTCACTGGATATATCCACCAGTATGCTTGCCGAGGACTTTAAACCAAACAGGATGGAGGCAGCTAAAGATATTGCCACCGAATTCATTTCAGGAAGAAGGAATGACAGAATTGGCCTGGTAATATTCAGCGGGGAGAGTTTCACACAGTGCCCGCTTACAACAGATCATGCCGTTATGATCAATCTCCTCAGGGAGGTGGAAATAGGAATGATAGAAGATGGTACGGCCATAGGAATGGGAATTGCCACAGCAGTAAACAGACTTCGCAACAGTGAGTCGCAGAGTAAGATTATTATACTGCTCACTGATGGCGTGAACAACCGTGGAGCTATAGATCCCATTACAGCCGCCAATATAGCTGAAACATTTGATATAAGAGTATATACGGTAGGTGTAGGAAGCAGGGGGCCCGCACCATACCCGGTACAAACTCCCAGAGGTGTTCAGTACCAGAATATTGAGGCAGACATTGATGAAGATGTTCTCATGGAGATAGCAGATATTACAGGAGGTCGTTATTTTCGTGCCGAAGATGAGAATAAGCTTCTTGAAATATATTCGGAGATTGAACAACTTGAAAGGTCGATGATAGATGTAAGACAATTCAGTGCGAGCAGGGAAGAGTACAGGGCATTTGCCCTCGTGGCAGGACTGTTGTTGCTTGCTGAGTGGCTTGCAAGGGTGTTGTGGCTGAGGAATTTGCCTTGATCCTGTGAAATTAATTTGATTACACTTTTTTAAAACTGATATGTTTGAGTTTGCACAAAAGGAGATTCTCTGGTTTTTATGGCTCATCCCTGCGACCTTTATCATTTTTTTATTGATGAGGCAAGGCAGGAAAAGGGCAATCAGGAGATTTGGTGATCCGGAGCTTGTCGGATCACTGACACCTCTTGTATCATTACAAAGACCGGTAGTGAAGTTTATACTTTTTTTGCTTTCTCTCGGATTTGTTATTCTTGCGCTTGCGGGACCCCGGTTTGGATCGAGGCTGGAAGAGGTTAAAAGGGAGGGTGTTGAGATTATAATTGCCCTTGATGTTTCAAATAGCATGCTTGCAGAAGATTATCGTCCCAACCGGCTTGAACGGTCAAAGCTGGAAATTACCAGGCTGATAGGCAATCTCAGGGATGACAGGATAGGACTGATAGTCTTCGCCGGCGATGCATATGTGCAGGTTCCCATTACCGCCGATTATGCAGCTGCCAGGATGATCCTTGATAATATTACCACCGATATAGTTCCTGTCCAGGGCACTGCAATAGGCAGGGCGATAGATCTGGCTTCACGGTCCTTTACACCCGATTCACAATCGTCGAGGGTGCTGGTTATTATTTCTGATGGCGAGGACCATGACGATAATCCGGTTGCTGCTGCTAAAAAAGCAAGGGAGCATGGCATCACAATCCATACAATAGGCATGGGTCGTCCGGAAGGAGCACCGATACCCCTTCCCGGCAGCCAATCAAGGTTTCTTACCGACGAAGAAGGTAACACAGTCGTTACCCGCCTGGATGAATCCACCCTGCGGGCAATATCTTCTGCCGGGGACGGCATATTTATAAGGGCAGGTACAACGGGAACAGGACTGGATATGATAATGGATGAGATCAATCAAATGGAAACAACCGAATTTGAAGAGATGGTTTATACCGAATTTGAAGAGCGTTTCCAGTATATGGCTGCAATAGCACTCTTTTTACTGATACTGGACTTCCTGATACTTGAAAGGAAAAACAGGTGGCTGAACAGTATTAATTTATTCGGCGATAATACATTCAAAAAGAAGACAGGATAAACAAAAGAGTAAGTTAACTAAATGCAATTCAAAAACAGATAATATCAAATAGCAGATATCACAAAAACAGATAATATCAAATAACAGATATCACAAAAACAGATAATATTAAATTATCGATAGCACAAAAACAGATAATATCAAATGATCGTTAGTTCAAACAATAGGTTAAACAAATAAAGTTCATGTTTTTTAAATCCAGGCTTCAGAAAGCAGGGGCAGAACTGAATTAATCTGAATTAGAAAATATAAGTTGTACCGGGTTAAATTTTAATGCTATGATCTATTATTGTAAACCGGCTAAAATGATTACTGTATATTTTGCCCTGCTGGCGCTTTTTTTATGCGGTATCTCTCAGCAGGCAGCAGCTCAGGCAGGGAGAAGACACTTAAGGGAGGGCAACCGTCTTTATCATAAGGAACAGTTTGATGAGTCGGAACTGTCATACCGGCGTGCACTTGAAAAAGATGAAGAATCACCCGGAGCCAGGTTCAATCTTGGTAATTCGCTTTACAAACAGGAAAGATATGATGAAGCGTTGAGGTATTTCGGTGAGCTTGCTGGTGAGATTGATGATCCTGTCAACAGATCCAGGGTATATCATAATATCGGAAACTCAATGCTTATGTCGGGCCAGATAGAACAGAGCATAGAGGCTTACAAAGAGGCTCTCCGCAACAATCCGCAGGATCAGGAGACAAGGTATAACCTGGCTTTTGCACAACACCTTCTTGATGAAATGGAGGATCAACAGCAGGAAGGAGATGACAGCCAGGAGGGGGATGACGACCATGAGGGGGATGACGACGACCAGACAGCAGACCAGCAGGATCAGGAAGGAGATGATGATCAGGGAGATCAGGACCGGGACAGTGGAGACGACCAGCAGTCGCCCGAAGACCAGTCGCCTCAACCACGACCCGACCAGATTAGTCCGGAAGAGGCATTGCGCATGCTGGAGGCAGCTGATCGTGAGGATCAGAGAGTGCAGGAAAAGCTGATGGAGCAAAAGGAGACGCAGCAGCCACAAAGAACAGGAAGGAACTGGTAAACAAGTTGATTGGTTCTGAATTATTCATTATGCATGAAACTGCAGGATGACTTACCGGGTAAGAAATGCCGGTAATGAATGAAGTCAAGGGGAAACGATATTTTTGAATTAGATGGTAAAATATTTTATGCAGAAGTTTTTTAATACTGAATATCCAACTGATCACATCTTTAATCATGTGGACATATTCAAACCGGATATTTCAACATTGTACTGCATACCGGATAAATTTTATATGAGAAAATATTTACCGGGTGCCCTGGTATTTATTATGTTAATCTTTTTTTCCGGGATCAGGTCCTATGCCCAGGAGATTGAATTTTCTGCGTCAGCCCCGCCGGTTGTAGCAGTAGGAGAACAATTCCGGCTGACATATTCACTCAATAACAGGGGAAGTGATTTGAG
>SKND01000182.1 GCA_007120695.1 Bacteroidales bacterium
ATGCTGCAGGCAAATGAAGGCATAAGTGTAATGCCGGCAGCTGCTGCAGCAGAAAGCCGCATAAAGTCGCGGCGTGATAGTTTGGATCCTGTTTTCTGGGTCATAATATCTGCTTTTTAAGGTTCCGGAATAAGATTCAGAATATCTGTATGCAATAATACAAAAATTCCGGCAGATCGATATATTTACAATTTTTACTTATCTTTGCCATTGTATGAACAGATCAATAATCAGCAACGGTTTCTTTTTCTTCTTTTTTGGTTATCCGGAAAAGGGACTGTAGCTCGTTATAAACATGAGATAATTAAGTCCCGGAAAACCGGGACTTTTTTTTTACCTAAAACCCAAAAAAATGACACAACAGATTGATGCAGGGAAACGTCTAAACGTCGCTATTCAGGGTGGTTACGGAGCTTTTCATGAAATTGCGGCAAGAAAGTACTTTAAGGATTCAGAGCTTAATATTGTGCCTTGCGATACCTTTATTGATCTTTTTGAATCGGTAGCCCGTGGTGCTGCCGACTCGGCAGTAGTGGCGATTGAAAACTCTGTGGCAGGTTCGCTGATACCCAATTATGCATTGCTCAGCAGGTCTGAGTTCACGGTTACCGGCGAAGTTTACCTTCGCATAGTTCAAAACCTTATTGGACTGCCCGGTCAGAAACTGGAAGACATTAAAGAGGTGCATTCGCACCCGATGGCGATCCTGCAGTGCCAGGATTTCCTTGAGCCATTAAGGCATAAGGGAGTTAAAGTATTTGAATCTATCGATACCGCCCTCAGTGCAAAATGGATAAGGGAAAAGGAACTTAAAGGGGTCGCGGCTCTTGCCAGTGATCTTGCGGCCGGCATGTACGGGCTCGATGTTATTGCAGAAAGTGTTGAAAGCAACAAACGGAATTTTACCCGGTTTTTGATTGTTGAACCCGGCCGGTCAGCTGTAAAAACCGTAACAGCCCCCTTGAGCAATAAGGCGTCAGTCTGTTTTACACTTCCTCACCATGTAGGAAGTTTGTCGCAGGTATTATCGGTGCTGGCTTACTACAAGATCAATCTCTCCAAAATTCAGTCATTGCCAATTGTCGGGAAGGAGTGGGAGTATTTTTTCTACCTTGATATCCTTTATGTAGATTATGAAATGTACAAAAAGGCCCTTGCGGCAATTCAGCCATTGATTGACCGGTTACAAATCCTGGGTGAATACCGTAGTGGAGAATGGTAGAATATGAAAAATATCATATTTTTTTCATATTTTTGTTTTGTTTTGAATTTTTATTTCATACTTTTGCTGTGAATTATGTTATAAAACATATGCGACTAGATCTAACAGCTATTCTATTTATTATTCTCCTGGGAATACAGGACGAAGTGAGAATGTTGTTTGGATAGCCATTATCATAAAAAACAAAAAAGCCCTCTCACTTCATGTGAGAGGGCTTTTTAATTGAAACTGGAAAATGCAGCGAAATCTGAGAAGCAACACCACCACAGCGGGCAGGCTGAATGCAGGTGCCAGGAGTCTCTGGAGGGCAAACGGAATGAACAATGAGCAGATGGGCAAACCCCTGGTTGCAATTGCCAATTCGTTTACGCAATTTGTGCCGGGTCATGCTCATCTTCACAAGATAGGACAGAGAATAAAGAAAATTATCGAAAAACAGGGCTGTTTTGCTGCAGAGTTCAACACCATAGCTGTTGATGACGGGATAGCTATGGGACATGACGGGATGCTGTACTCGCTGCCATCTCGAGATCTTATAGCCGACAGCGTCGAATATATGGTAAATGCGCACTGTGCCGATGCCCTGATCTGTATTAGTAATTGCGATAAGATTACACCGGGAATGCTGATGGCAGCAATGCGCCTGAATATTCCCGCGATTTTTGTTTCCGGAGGCCCCATGGAAGCGGGACGTGACGGAAATAAGGCCATTGACCTGGTTGATGCTATGGTCGCAGCAGCCGACTCATCTGTTTCAGATGAGGATATTTACAATATAGAAAAGAATGCATGTCCCACTTGCGGGTCATGTTCAGGAATGTTTACCGCAAACTCAATGAACTGCCTTAACGAAGCTCTGGGACTTGCCCTTCCGGGGAATGGTACGGTGGTTGCCACACATGTCAACAGAACACGTTTATTTGAAGATGCAGCCACCTTGATAGTGGATCTTGCAAACAGGTTTTACAGGGACGGCGATGATAATGTACTCCCGCGGTCAATAGCCAAAAAGAGTGCATTCATGAATGCAATGAGGCTTGATATTGCAATGGGCGGATCTACAAATACTGTTTTGCACCTGCTTGCAATTGCGCAAGAAGCCGGTGTGGATTTTACCATGGATGATATTGACAAACTTTCCCGGAATACCCCCGTGCTTTGTAAAGTTGCTCCAAGCAGCAGCTACCATGTGGAAGATGTAAACAGGGCAGGCGGTGTCATTGGCATAATGGCGGCACTTTATGAGGCCGGGCTTGTAGACGGCGATGCATACAGGGTGGACTACCCGAGTCTCAAAGAAGCCATTACCGATTATGATGTGAGAAAATCATCGGCGATAGATAAGGCATGGGATATATACGGCAGCGCTCCGGGAGGTTTCCCGAACCTGACTATGGGATCACAGCAGGTCATGTATGAGAACCTTGATCTTGACAGGGAAAAGGGATGCATCAGAACCATAGCAAATGCATGGTCGGAGGATGGGGGACTGGCGGTACTGTACGGAAATATTGCAAAAAACGGATGTATCGTAAAAACAGCGGGAGTTGATCCGTCGGTGTTTAAATTTGAAGGTAAGGCAAGGGTATTTGAATCGCAGGATGACGCTTGCAAATCAATCCTTGATGGCAATATTAAAGCAGGAGATGTTGTAGTGATACGTTACGAGGGCCCGCGCGGCGGTCCGGGAATGCAGGAGATGCTATATCCTACTTCCTACCTGAAATCGACAGGTCTGGGCGCTAAATGTGCCCTGATAACCGACGGTCGTTTTTCCGGGGGCACCTCGGGTTTGTCTGTTGGTCATGTATCACCGGAGGCAGCTGCCGGAGGTGAGATTGCCCTTATACGGGACGGAGACCGGATAATAATAGATATTCCCTCAAGAACCATTGAGGTTGATCTGCCTGATGATGTTATGGCAAAACGCTGTCAGGAAGAACTGGCCCGGGGAGAAGATGCTTTCAAGCCCGGATTGAGGGAAAGAAAGGTTTCGCAGGCGCTCAGGTTTTATGCTTCGGTAGTATCATCGGCCGACAAGGGTGCTGTAAGGGTTTTGCCGGACAGTAAAGTGACGCTGGTTAAAGAATTAAGTCACCCGGGTAAAGTTATATAACACTTAGAACCACTATGAAAGTAAGTCTGATTATAAATGATGATTTAAAAAGTATCATAATATAAAGAACTTAAGTAAACCGAATAATATGCAGAACAAAACAAAGGTATTGATGGATGAATCTGTAAAAGAGCCGGTAACAATGACCGGTGCACAGGCTTTGATGGAATCTATGGTAAACGAGGGCGTGGAAATTCTCTTTGGTTATCCGGGAGGAGCCATAATGCCGGTTTATGATTCCCTGTATTCATACAGGGAGAAACTGAATCATATTCTTGTCAGGCATGAACAAGGGGCTGTTCATGCAGCCCAGGGTTATGCCAGGGCTACAGGCAGGGTTGGAGTCAGCCTTGTCACATCTGGCCCCGCCGCCACCAATGCCGTTACCGGCATTGCAGATGCAATGATTGATTCAACCCCGGTAGTTGTCATATCAGGCCAGGTGGGATCGGCTCTTCTTGGCACCGATGCATTTCAGGAGACTGATGTGGTGGGTATCACCCAGCCGGTTACAAAGTGGAATTACCAGATAACCCGTGCAGAAGAGATACCCTGGGCAATATCCAGGGCTTTCTATATTGCCCGCACGGGACGCCCGGGTCCGGTATTGATCGATATAACAAAAGATGCACAGTTTGGCTTGCTGGAATACAAATACCAGCCTATGAAATCGATCAGAAGCTACACACCTTATCCCATAATTGATCCGGGACAGATCGAAGAGGCCGCAAGACTGATAAACCTGTCAAAGAAACCACTTGCACTGATTGGTCAGGGGGTTGTCATTGCGGGTGCGGAAAAGGAGTTAACCGGATTTCTTGAGAAAACCGGTATACCTGCGGCAATGACACTTCTGGGTCTTTCTGCTTTGCCCTCTGACCACAGGCTAAATGTAGGCGGACTGGGGATGCATGGTAATTACGGACCAAACATTAAGACAAATGATGCCGACCTGATTATTGGAATCGGAATGAGGTTTGACGACCGTATTACTGCCGACACAAAGCGTTATGCAACCAATGCCAAGATCATCCATATGGATATAGATCCGGCCGAAATTAACAAGATCATTCATGCCGATGCCCCTGTACTGGGTGATGTAAAGGAGAGTCTTCCGATGCTTACTGAGAAGGTAAGTATAAATAATCACGACGAATGGCTTGAGGAGTTTAATGCCTGCTACAGGGTAGAGTATGAGAGACTTATTGAGAGGGAGCTGTACCCCGAAAAGCCTGACCTGACAATGGCTGAAGTAGTGAGAAGGGTTTCCATGGCCTATGGAGATGATGCAATAATGGTAACTGATGTTGGTCAGCACCAGATGGTTGCATGGAGATACTTCAAGTTCCGTCAGTCCCGTTCGGTAATTACAAGTGGCGGACTGGGAACCATGGGATTCGGACTACCTGCTGCAATTGGTGCAAAACTTGGCCGGCCTGACAGGCCGGTGGTGCTTTTCGTGGGCGACGGCGGATTCCAGATGACTATTCAGGAACTGGGTACTATATACCAGTCTAAGGTGCCTGTGAAAATAGTGTTGCTTAATAATAACTTCCTCGGAATGGTGAGGCAGTGGCAGGAACTATTCTTTGATCACAGGTATGCCTCTACCGAACTTATCAATCCTGACTTCCAGACAATATCTAAGGGATACTTTATTCCTTCGGTAAAAGTGACCGAACGCGACAAACTGGATGACGCCGTCAGGCAAATGGTTGATGAAGAGGGTCCGTTTTTACTTGAAGTAGTTGTTGAAAAGGAGGGTAATGTCTTCCCGATGGTCCCTGCCGGGGCATCTGTTGCAGATATTATACTTGAGTAAATTCTGACTTTAATAAGTAAGTGTACACCAACTTTAATATGAACCATTAATAAATAATAGTATGCGACAGGAATTCACCCTGACAATATTTTCTGAGAACCGCGTAGGAATGCTTAACCAGATAACCTCGGTATTTACCAGGAGACATATCAATATTGAGAGTCTTACAACATCAGAATCTGCCATAGAAGGAATACATAAATATACCATCGTGATTATGTGCACAAAGGAAGAGGCTGATCTTCTTGTTAGGCAGGTTGAGAAGCGTATTGATGTGCTGAAAGCATACTCATTTTCTCAGGATGAGATAATTTACCAGGAGATCGCACTATATAAAGTGCCGACTGCTGCCTTGTTTGAAGGTAACGAAATTGAGAAGCTTGTTCGTCAGTATGGTGCAAGGATACTGGAGATGACATCCGAATATGCCGTTATCGAAAAAACAGGTCATAAAATTGAAACCCAGGAGCTTTTTGATAAGCTCGATCCTTACGGGGTTACCCAGTTTACCAGGTCAGGCAGGGTTGCAGTAAACAAACTTAAAAAGGAACCACTGAACAATTACCTGAGAAAACTTGAAAGAAACGGGGTAACTCCCGATAATTATACAACGAATCAATAATCCATTTAAACACTTAGTAGTTATGGCAAAAATTAATTTCGGAGGAGTAGAAGAAAATGTTGTTACCAGGGAGGAGTTTTCTCTTTCAAGGGCACTTGAGGTCATGAAAGATGAAACAATAGCTGTTATCGGTTATGGCGTTCAGGGACCGGGTCAGGCACTTAACCTTAAAGATAACGGGTTTAACGTAATTGTCGGACAACGCAGGGATTCAAAGACATGGGACAAGGCGGTGGCTGATGGATGGGAGCCGGGAAAGACACTCTTTGAAATAGAAGAGGCTCTTCAAAAAGGCACTATTATCCAGTATCTTCTTTCTGATGCAGGGCAAATAGCACTCTGGCCAACAGTGAAAAAGCATCTCACCTCAGGTAAGGTACTTTATTTTTCTCACGGTTTCGGAATAACATTTAAGGAACAGACAGGAATAGTTCCTCCTGCAGACGTTGATGTAGTGCTTGTGGCTCCCAAAGGCTCGGGTACCAGTCTTCGGAGGATGTTTCTTGAGGGAAGGGGACTGAATAGCAGCTTTGCTATTTTCCAGGACGCTACCGGAAAAGCCTGGGAAAGGGTTGTGGCCATGGGGATAGGTGTCGGAAGCGGCTATCTTTTTGAGACATCATTCAGAAAAGAGGTGTACAGCGACCTTACAGGAGAACGGGGCACACTTATGGGTGCAATTCAGGGATTATTTGCAGCACAGTATGAAGTGCTGAGAGAAAACGGGCACAGTCCGTCAGAAGCCTTCAATGAAACGGTTGAGGAGCTGACACAGAGCCTGATGCCTCTTGTGGCAGAGAACGGAATGGACTGGATGTATGCCAACTGTTCTACAACAGCACAGAGAGGTGCCCTGGACTGGTGGAAGAGGTTCAGGGATGTCAACCTGCCTGTTTTCAAGGAGCTGTACTCAGAAGTAGCCAAAGGCAATGAATCAAAAAAGGCTATTGAAGCCAACTCCCGGTCCGATTACCGGGTCAGGCTCGAAGAAGAGCTAAGTGAATTGCGGGAGTCGGAGATGTGGAGGACCGGTTCGGAAGTAAGAAAGCTCAGACCCGAGAATATGTAAAACAATTAAACTTTAATGATATGACCAGTAAGATCCAGATTTTTGATACCACACTTCGTGATGGTGAACAGGTACCAGGATGCCAGCTCAATACAATCGAAAAAATTGAAATCGCCCGGCAGCTTGAAAAGCTTGGGGTAGATATAATAGAGGCAGGCTTTCCCGTCTCCAGTCCCGGAGATTTCAACTCGGTGGTTGAAATCTCCAAAACAGTTGAAAAGCCTGTTATTTGTGCTCTGACAAGGGCAGTTAATAAAGACATTGACATTGCTGCTGATTCCCTAAAGTTTGCCAAGAGGAAAAGGATCCACACAGGGATCGGCACATCGGATTATCACATCAAACACAAACTTAATTCAACCAGGGAAGATATTCTGAAACGTGCTGCAGATGCCGTTAAATATGCAAGAAAGTTTGTGGATGATGTGGAGTTTTATGCTGAAGATGCGGGCCGTACCGACAATGAATACCTTGCTAAAGTTATAGAAGCTGTTATTAAAGCAGGAGCTACAGTTGTAAACATTCCCGACACGACAGGTTATTGCCTCCCATACGAATATGGCGAAAAGATAGCGTTTCTGGTAAATAATGTTCCAAATATCGACAAGGCGGTTATCTCAACTCACTGCCATAATGATCTGGGCATGGCCACCGCCAATACTCTTTCAGGTATCATGAACGGGGCACGCCAGGTGGAAGTAACAGTAAACGGTATTGGTGAAAGGGCAGGGAATACATCCCTTGAGGAGGTTGTAATGGCAATAAAGAGCCATCATGCCCTTGACTATGAGACCAATATTGATACAAAACAGATCATGAAGTCGAGTAAGCTTGTCTCGACCCTGATGCACATGCCCGTCCAGCCCAACAAAGCGATTGTGGGACGTAATGCATTTGCTCACTCTTCGGGTATTCACCAGGACGGTGTATTGAAGCACAGGCAGAATTACGAAATAATAGATCCTGCCGAGGTTGGTGTTAAGGAGTCGGCTATAGTTCTGACTGCCCGGAGTGGACGAGCAGCTCTTAAACACAGACTGCAGTTACTTGGCTATAACCTGGAAACTGCTGAACTGGATGAGACCTACCTGAGATTTCTCGAGCTGGCCGACAAAAAGAAAGATATAAGTGATGAGGATCTCGAAGTACTTGCCGGCAGGGAAAGGCTGAAGGGCAAACGGCCTATTGAACTTGTTTCACTGCAGGTTATGTGTGGTAAATCAACAATTCCAACGGCAACAGTACAGGTGAGTTTTAAGGGAGATGTGTTTACCGAAACGGCTTCGGGTAACGGACCTATTGATGCTTCGTTCACAGCGGTGAAGAATCTGGTTAAAAGAAGGGTCAGGCTTGAGGAATTCCTGATACAGGCTATCACGAGGGGTAGCGATGATCTGGGGAAAGTTCACGTTCAGGTTGAACACAAGGGGGACATATATTATGGTTTTTCTGCCCATACAGATATCGTAACCGCATCGGTCGAAGCATTTCTTGATGCACTTGGAAAGATAGCATAATAAAGTGTCTGTCCATTTGATTCGGACACTGACTTTATAGACGTACTTTAATTAAGTTGCCGGATTTAATAAAAAAAACCAGATGACGGTCTACCGTTTAAATTATCAATATCAAATAATTAAAAACTTTCACCTTGAGTAAAAAAACAATTTTTGACAAGATATGGGACAGCCATGTAGTGAGTGAGGTACCTGACGGACCGTCGGTTTTCTATATAGACCGCCATTTCATACACGAGGTAACCAGTCCCCAGGCATTCGGGGGACTGAAGGAGAGGGGTGCACCGGTATTTCGTCCGGAGCAGACCGTTGCGACGGCAGATCATAATGTCCCGACAGTGGACCAGCATCTTACTATTCACGAGGAACTCAGCAGGGTCCAGGTAGAGAAGCTCAGGCAGAACTGTATTGATAATGATGTAACCCTGTATGGGCTCAATCACCCCTATAACGGTATAGTGCACGTTATCGGTCCCGAGCTTGGAATTACCCGGCCGGGAATGACAATCGTTTGCGGCGATAGTCATACTTCCACCCACGGCGCCTTTGGCAACATTGCTTTCGGTATAGGTACGAGTGAGGTGGAGATGGTCCTTGCCAGCCAGTGCCTGATGCTTAACAAGCCGAAAAAAATGCGCATCAATGTTGAGGGTGATCTTGATAAAGGGGTTACTTCAAAGGATATTATTCTTTATATTATATCAAAGATATCCACCGGTGGTGCTACCGGGTATTTTGTCGAGTATGCCGGTTCGGCAATCAGATCTCTCTCAATGGAGGCTCGGATGACAGTTTGTAATATGAGTATTGAGATGGGGGCGCGCGGCGGATTGATAGCCCCTGACGAGACCACTTTTAAGTATATTAAGGGCCGTAAGTATGCGCCCGCCGGAGAGCAATGGGAAAAGAGCCTGGAATACTGGAAGACTCTTCC
>SKND01000167.1 GCA_007120695.1 Bacteroidales bacterium
GCAAAGATATCTGTAATGGGAAGCGAACAGGCAGCCGGAGTTCTGCTTTCCGTCAAACAGGAGCAGCTTAGATCTTCGGGAAAGGAAGTTACAAAAGATCAGGAGGATGAGATCAGGAGATCTATCTACAAAACTTATGAGCAGGAGGGATCGGCACTATACAGCACATCAAGAATATGGGATGACGGCATTATAGACCCGGCAGATACCCGCCTGGTTCTTGCAGCCGGCATTGCCATGTCATTGAACAAAGCCTGGCCGGAGACTGATTTCGGGGTATTCAGAATGTAACCCAAAACACTTATTAACCAATTACACCCTAAAAAAACCAATGGAAAGATTTCAAACGATTCAGTTGAGCATAAATAAACCTGTATCAACCATATGGCTTAACAGACCTGAGGTTCGTAACGCTATCAACGCTGCAATGATTAATGAGCTGCTTTCAGCATTAAAATATGCCGAAGAGGATAGCCAGGTCAGAATAATTGTTATAAGGGGAAAAGGTAAAGTCTTCTGTTCCGGTGCCGACCTTAACTGGATGAGAGATGCAGTAAATTATTCCCGTGAAGAGAATTACCGTGAGGCCATCTTGTTATCAGAACTTTTCGGCAGAATATATGCGTGCTCCAAACCGGTTATTACAGTTGTTCACGGAGCTTCAACGGGCGGGGCAAACGGACTGGTTGCAGCATCTGATGTGGCGCTGAGTGCCGATGACACATTATTTTCCCTTAGTGAGGTTAAGTCAGGACTTGTGCCTGCTGTCATTTCACCATACATAATAAAGCGCACGGGAGAATTCCCCGCAAGGGAACTGATGCTTACGGCAAGAAGGATATATGGGAAGGAGGCTGCTGAGCGGGGACTGGTTAATCATAGTTTTCCGGCAGAGGAGCTTGATAAGGAGCTGGGGGAGACTATTGAGCACCTGCTGGAAGGAGGGCCCCAGGCACTGAAAATTACAAAGTCCATGATAAGGGATGTATGCAATAACTGGAATTTTGAAATTGCCATGGAAAAAACAGCCGGTATCATTGCAGATATGAGAACCTCAGAAGAGGGACAGGAAGGGATGACGGCATTTCTTGAAAAAAGAAAACCCGCTTGGGTTGAAAAGTACAAAATGAACATATGATGATCCCGCAATGATATTTAGCAGATCTTCAGAAAGTAATCAAATTCACGTTAAAGTATTATTTGCTTAGGTTATGACTCTATTCCCGAAAATACTAATTGCAAACAGAGGGGAGATCGCTGCCAGGATCATCAGAACCGCTAAAAAAATGAATATTGCCACAGTGGCGGTATATGCGGCTGAAGAGCGCGATGCGCTGCACGTAAGGCTGGCTGATCAATCCCGGGAGCTTGAGGGAGAATCGCTGGCAGAAACATACCTTAATATTGAACAGATAATAAAAATTGCTAAAGATACCGGGGCTTCGGCCATACATCCCGGCTACGGCTTCCTGAGCGAGAATGAAGATTTTGCCGGAGCCTGTGAAGAAAGAGGCATAACATTTATCGGTCCCCGAAGCGAAACAATTGCGCTGATGGGCAACAAGACCCGGGCAAGAGCAGCAGCAGTAAATGCCGGCTTGCCTGTTATAGAGGGACATATCGGAACCCCCGGCGAGCTGGCCAGAAAGGGCGGTGAAATGAAATTTCCCGTACTGGTAAAAGCAGCGGCAGGAGGAGGAGGCAAAGGAATGCGCATTGTTACATCCCCGGCTGATCTTGCAGGGGCAATTGAAGCCACTGGCAGGGAAGCAAAAGCTTATTTCGGAAACGATACCGTATATTTAGAGCAGTACATTGAAGATCCGAGGCATATTGAGGTACAGGTGTTGTGCGACAAGCAAGGCAATACTATCCATCTGTTCGAAAGAGAATGCTCCATCCAGAGAAGATATCAGAAAATAATAGAAGAATCCCCTTCCCCTTCGGTAAGCACCGGAATGAGGCAGGCAATGTGCGATGCAGCAGTAAAGCTGGCCAGGGAAATAAAGTACTGTAACGCCGGAACAATTGAGTTTTTGGCCGACAATAATGGGAACTTCTGGTTTCTGGAGATGAATACAAGGATCCAGGTAGAGCACCCGGTTACAGAAGCCATAACCGGCATAGACCTGGTAGAAGAGCAAATCCTTATCGCCTCCGGAAACATGCTGCGTTACTCCCCCGAACAGGTAAAGATCAACGGACATGCAATTGAATGCAGGATATATGCCGAAGACCCGGAAGCCGGGTTCATCCCCCTTCCGGGGAAGATGACTTGTTACAGGCAGCCGGAAGAAGACGGTGTTAGAGTGGATGCTGCATATGATAATAACGGAGAAGTAAGCGGGCGTTATGATCCGATGCTGGCCAAACTTATCACTCACGGGAGCAACAGGGAGGATGCCCGCAAAAAGATGGTATCTGCCCTCCATAATTTCGGGATACACGGCATAAAAAATAATATAAGTTTCCTGCTTGGTATTTTGGGCAATGAGGATTTTATTACCTCCCGGTTCTCTACGACCTGGTGTGAGGAAAATGCCGGTAAAATCATTAGCGACAGGGAGAAAATCAAGAGTTTACTTAACTGGCAAATCCCTGCCCTATCAATACTCCTGGCAAGTTTTAAGAGAAAAACAGGTAAAAACAACTTGTGGGAGTCATTCGGATACTGGAGAGTAACTGAAAAGCTGAAATTTTGTTTTGAAGGAGAGATTGTGGAGGCAGGGATATTTATCACGGGTGAAAATCATTTTAAGATCAGTCTCAACGGAGATATGTACGAGGGAAAGTACAGATTTGATAATAAACTGATGCATATTGAGTTTAATGGAGAGGAGCATACCGTCTTTATTTCTGAAAACAGCGAGGGACAATACATTACTACTTGCAGGGGATATGATTATTTCTTCAGACGTTTTGATTTCCTGAAAATAAAAGATTCATTCACCTTTTCAGGTGATGATCACTATTCGGGGCCAGGAGCAGTTTACTCACCAATGCCAGGCAGGGTTATCAAGATTTATAAAGCAGCCGGCTCAGAAGTCATCAGAGGTGATGTGCTGGTAGTAGTTGAATCGATGAAAATGGAAAACAACATTAAATCGCCCTCCAATGGTATTATAGACAGTATTGACATAAAAGAAGGTGAACTCATTGACGGAACATCTCCGCTTATGACTATAAAGCAGAATAATGAGAAATAAACATATTGAAACGCATTATGATCGTATATTGACAAAATAACTTCATTGAAAACAAATACGTCTTGAATGACTAAAGTAAGTTAAAACGAAGTATTTCCGACTTTGAGTCAAAATTTTGGCTTATTTACAGAAAAAATGAACATTAAAATACGCTATTATGAACTTCGATCTTAATGAAGAACACCAGCTTATCAGAGAAACAGTAAGAAGTTTTGCTGAAAAGGAGATAAAGCCAAAGGCTCATGAACTTGATGAGCAGGAGAGCTTCTCCATAGACCTGACACTTAAAATGGGTGAGATAGGGCTATTCGGCATGAATATACCTGAACAATACGGGGGTGCAGGGACCGACACCCTTTCATATATTATTGCAGTGGAAGAACTTGCGCGGGTTGACGGTTCACATGCGGCCACCCTGGCTGCACATAATTCACTTGGAATAGGACCGATTTATTATTACGGCAGCGAGGAACAGAAAAAGAAATATCTTCCCGGACTTTGTACCGGGTCGTCCATCTGGGCATTCGGCCTCACTGAGCCTGAAGCTGGATCAGATTCACGAGGAAGCAGGACGAGGGCCGAGCTGGTTAACGGCGAGTGGATAATCAACGGATCGAAGATATTCATAACCAATGGCAGCTCCGAAATTTCAACCGGCGTTACAGTGCAGTCAGTAAGCGGAGAAACTAACGGGAAAAAGGAGTTCAGCACAATCCTGGTCGAGAAGGGTACCGGGGGATATACAGCCAAACCAATAAAAGGTAAAATGATGTGGCGCGCATCCGACACATCTGAAATGTTCTTTGACGATTGCCGTGTTCCCGAGTCGAACCTTTTAGGAGGACGGGGAGAAGGTTCAAGGATCATGCTCAGTACCCTTGACAACGGACGCCTTTCAATTGCCGCTATGGGACTTGGTTGTGCGCAGGGAGCATACGAGATGGCCCTTGGGTATTCAAAACAGAGGAAACAGTTTGGCTCAGCTATTTCCGGTTTTCAGGCAATTGCCTTCAAACTGGCAGATATGGCAATGAAAATTGAACTTGCAAGGAATTTGCTCTATAAAGCTTGCTGGCTGAAGGATAACAACAGGGAGTTTGCCAAAGAGTCAGCTATGGCAAAGCTTTACAGCTCTGAGATAGCACGTGAAGTTGCCGACGAGGCAGTTCAGATACATGGAGGCTACGGACTGATGAAGTCATTTGATGTGGAACGTTTTTACAGGGATCAGAGACTGCTACAGATTGGAGAGGGCACTTCTGAAATACAACGCCTTATAATATCCAGGTACCTGCTGCGAGAAAGATAACTCCCTGTTCAAAGAAAAAACCAGGTGGCTTTTTCCCTCTTTTACCAAAAATTACCGATGTTTGCAGTTATCAAAACAGGGAAATCCTAAATTTTATAATATATTAACCCGATTCAATATAAACATTATGCAATCATCACTTCTTATCCTTGTCATAAATCCACGGCACGATTTCACAAAAATAGGGGTATTCGAAAACACAAAATTGCTTTACCTCAAGCGCATAATGCATTCTGCAGAAGAGTTAGCCAAATACAATAAGCTTAGCGAGCAGGTGCCATTCAGAACCCGCTGCGTGGTTGAGGAACTAAAGCAGAATGATATGCCCCTTGACCGGTTTGCTGCGATTGTAGGACGGGGAGGACTGATTAAACCCCTCAGTTCAGGCGTTTACGAGGTTAATGATAAAATGCTCAACGATCTTTACAACTCTCACTACAGCGAAGATGTTGTAAATCTTGGAGGGATGCTGGCACATGAGGTGCAGAAAGTGATGCCCAATGCAAGAGCTGTAATAGCAGATCCGGTAGTGGTTGATGAACTTGATGAAATTGCACGTGTATCAGGACATCCAAAGTTTGAAAGAAGATCTATCTTTCATGCGCTGATGCAGAAATGGATTGCACGCAAATTTGCAAAATCTCAAATCAAGCCATACGAAGAGCTGAGGCTTATTGTCGTGCACCTGGGCAGCGGCATTACCGTTGGCGCTCACCTTAACGGAAGGGTTATCGATGTAAACCAGGGTCATGATGGCGAAGGCCCTTTAGCGCCACTCAGGAGCGGCACACTGCCTGCCGGTGATCTTGTGAGGTTATGCTTCAGCGGAAAGTACAAAAAGGAAGAAGTATTGAAGATGCTGACGGGTGAGGGAGGGTTATTTGCCTGGTTCGGTACAATGAGTAGCATCGAAATTGAACAGATGGCGCTCAGCGGAAACAAACAGGCCAAACTGGTTTTCAGTGCAATGGCATACCAGGTTGCCAAACATATAGGATCAATGTTCGCTGTGCTGGAAGGTAAGGTGGATGCAATACTGATCTCCGGAGGTATTGCCAACAGCAAGTATTTTACTGATATGATCCTTAAGAGAGTTAGGGATATCGCTCCCGTTCATGTTTTCCCGGGTTCAGATGAGATTGAGGCCCTTGGAATGAACGGGCTGATGGCCTTAAAGGGGGATATAGATATCCAGGATTATAATTAATACCTTTCAAGCCATCTGTATCGCCTTTGCGTGTCACCAAAGCGGAGGTTCACCATTAGTTCGTGAGATCCGTGGTTCTGGTGACTCATGTTGTTAAGAGAATGGTCGTAAGCATAACCAAGATGGAAGCTTTCAAACCTGAAGCCTACCATAAATACCATGGCTCCCGCCGACCTGTATGAGATACCGCCCCAGTACTGATCGCCGTAATAAAACTTTGATCCGACATCATACTGGAACGATGAATTTAATCCGGACTGGACAAGGGTTACCGGCTCAACAGTTACATTATTCTGGAGTGTAAAGGAATAACCTCCCATAAGATAAAATATTCTCTCCATCCGGAAATCATGAAGTCCGTCGTTACCAAATTTCAAAACAGACTGCATCATCTGTGTAGACGATACACCAAGGTAATAGGAAGGTCCCCACAAATGCACCCCGGCGTTGACATCAGGAACATATAGAGCCTTATTGTATTTTCCCATAAGGGGATCATAATCCTCCTCCAGCTCAACCCTTCGCTCATCCAGTTTCATCTGGAACCCGGTAAGTGACATGCCGAAAGACAACTGGTGATTGTCCATCCAGATATGATAAGCATAAGTGACCTGTATTCCTGTCCTGTCAATCAGTCCGCTTCGGTCATTGTATATATATGCTCCAAGTCCCACATTGCCCGAACGGAAAAGATTCATTATGCTTCTTCTGTCCGGCATGCCTGGTCGTGCAGGAGGAGCCTTTATCATCCTTGCATCAGCACTCAGTGCAACTGTTCTTGGTGAATATGGCAGTCCCATCCATTGTTCGCGTGCTGTAAGATTTAATGTTGTTAGTCCGTCATAACCCGCAACCGCAGGATTAAGCAAAAAGCGGTTCATCATGTACTGGCTGTACATGGGCATCTGCTGGGCACTGCCTGTCAGTGGCACCAACATTAAAACCAGTATCAATCCAAACCTGTTCATTGTATCCTGTTCTCCACAATAATGTTAATATTCAAACACGCCGGATATAAAATTCAAACCGGATACGAAAGCTAAAATAAGCCGAATAACGTATAATTCCTAAGATAATACATAAAAGAGGTGAAGAAAGTTTTAGTTTATCAATAAAAAATCTAAAAATATCAAATATGCATTAAATTTTTTCATCCAAAATTAAACACAATCAAGATGAAAAAAATTTATGTGAAATCCACATCCACCAATTCCTGCAAAGGAATAATATAGTTTGCATGAGGATTCAACGGATTGAAGCGCATTATAATCGTATATTGAAAAAATAACTTCATTGAAAACAAATATGTCTTTAATGACTAAGATAAGTTAAAACGAAGTGTTTCCGACTGCATCAAAGGCTGCCCGTTCTTTGCGGACAGCCCTGTTAGTTATCATCATGAATCCTTTACCCGAATACTAGTACCTGTTCAACCAGCGGTAACGCCTTGCAGAGTCGCCGAACTTAATGCTTGTCATAAACTCATGCGAACCAAAACTATGTTTACGGATACTGCTCATTGAGTAATCAAATGCGTAACCAAAATAGAACCTGTCAACCTTCACACCACCCATCATTACCATTGCTCCTGAAGTCCTGTAAGAGATCCCTCCCCAGTAATCATCTTTGTAATATACCCTGGTATTGAAATCTACCTGGATATTGCTTCCAATTGTAGCCTGAACAAGTATTGAAGGTTCTATAGTAAACCCGTTGTCCATAAAAAACCCGTAACCTCCCATAAGATAGTAGTGGCGTAACATTTTGAAATCCTGGAATCCATCGTTACCGAACTTCAGAGTCGACTGCAACAGTTGTGCGGTTGAAAACCCAAGATATAGTTCAGGAGTGCTGTAGTATATACCCAGGTTGATATCCGGTACAAAAAGAGCACCTTTCATATTATTCAAAAGAGGATCA
Source organism: Bacteroidales bacterium (assembly GCA_007120695.1). GTDB lineage: Bacteria > Bacteroidota > Bacteroidia > Bacteroidales > PUMT01 > PXAP01. The sequence continues at coordinate 7,643 of SKND01000167.1, forward strand.
TCGGTATTATGAACCACCGAATTTTTATCATCAACCTTCAGCTGGAAAGCCGTTGCTGAAACTCCAAAGGAAAGCTGATTCTGGTCCATCCATATATGGTAAGAATAAGTTCCCTGGATACCGGTTCGGTCAATAATACCATTCCTGTCATTAAATATATATGCGCCTAAACCAACGTTACCACTGCGACTCATCAGGGTGGGCCTGTTCCTTACGTTTCGGCCGCGACTGATAGGGCTGCTTCTTAAAAGCCGGGTCTGGCCGCTGATGGCAACAGTACGAGGCGAATTTTCAAACCCCAGCCATTGTTCTCTTGCTGTAAGGTTGAAGGACGTTAGTCCGTCGTTACCGGCAACTGCCGGATTCAGCAGAAAACTATTCATCATATACTGTGAATAAAGAGGGAGCTGCTGTGCGTCAGTTGATGTTAGAAGTGTAAAAAGAAAAATCCCGGTAAGAATCTTTTTCATTATTTTTTTTGTGTAATTGTTTTTTGCTGCTGTATTAGTTTTTGTTTTCATAACACCTGATTGTACGCAATCCCCCTGTAATCGTTACATTTGGGGCAAACCTTTCCATAAACGGAACATTTTGCGTGACAAAATGGTTTCTGGTGAGGATAAAAATGTGAACTATCCATCGCTGCCTGACCGTCAAATCAGATATGAATATTTGTTAACCGTCATTTTAACTAAGATTCAACTTTCGTACCCTTAATAAGAAAGCTCCGGGTAAAGCCTGATTCTGCTACCCGGAACTTAGTTTTGTGAACTGTTATGTCAGCGAACGATCGTAATATTTCCTGTTATATCTTTTGCACCAGGTTCATTTAATGTTATTACGAAGTGGTATGAATCCATCTGCAGCGGCCTGTCCCTGTAAGTACCATCCCAGGGTTCGGGATATCCCGGCTGGGACTGGAACAGCATTTCTCCCCAGCGGTTGAATATCTCAACAACGGCTTTCGGATAGTTAACAGACAGATCATTACCGTCAGCATCGGTTATTATCCAGGTATCATTGAAGCCGTCATTATTTGGAGTAAATATTGTCGGTATAATTACCTCGATTGGAGCTTCATAATCGATAAAGATAGTATCAGATGCCGTACAGCCCTCCATTGTAGTAACTTCAGCCCAGATCGTTGCCGGCACTTCGTCTCCGTATACCTGTATTGTCCTGCTAATATCACCGGTAGACCAGTCATATATAAACCCGTCTTCACCTGCATCAAGAACTATGCTCTCATCAAGCCTGAGAATAGTATCCGGTCCTAGATCGACTACCGGCATCGGATTAACAACCAGCTCAACGGTATCGTAACCCATCAGGCCGTTATCATCAACCACCTGAACCCAATAAGTACCAGCCTCACCTGTTGCAAATGTCTGCGTTATATAGTCACTGTCATCGTTCCACAGGTAGCTTGCAAAACCGCTGCCTGCATCAAATATATATATCTCCCCTTCACAAATCTCAATAACCGGGGGAAACGGGTTAAAATCGAAACGGTTAACAACCTCAACAAATGCAGAAACCGTATCTCCAACACAACCAAAAACATTAGTCTCCACGACCATTATCTCAAACATCCCCTCGGTAATACCCCAGTCCACTTCAA
>SKND01000079.1 GCA_007120695.1 Bacteroidales bacterium
TCAACTGCAGGTCCTGGCCGGGTCGTTACCGGAAATATTTCCGGGAACAATAGTAATCTGCCGGATTCCGGTACGATTAAATGGCGCAGTCCCTCAAATATTGCCCTTGTAAAATATTGGGGCAAGCGGAAGGGACAGGTTCCTGAAAATCCCTCAATCAGCATTACTCTCAGCAATTCATATACCGAAACGGCATTAAGCTACTCTCCTGCTAAAGGTTCGCGAGGAGGACTGGCCGGTTTCTTTTTTGACGGAAAAAAGATGACCTCATTTGCAGATAGAATTGAAAAATACCTCCGGCAGTCTGAGACCTTGTATCCCTTCCTGGAAGGGTATGATCTGACGGTAGAAACTAAAAACAGCTTTCCGCACTCATCGGGTATAGCATCATCGGCATCGGCAATGTCGGCCCTTGCCCTCTGCCTTACTTCGATGGAGAGAAAGTTGTTCAACTCACCGTCTGACGACCATAGTTTTTACCGGAAAGCCTCCTATGCTGCCAGAATGGGCTCGGGCAGCGCTTCCAGGTCTGTCTACCCGGGATATGTTTTATGGGGCAAGACCGGTTCGGTATACCATTCGGCCGATGAATTTGCTGTACCCCTGGAAGAGAATATACACAAGGATCTAAGCGACATGGGAGATGCAATCCTTATTGTGGATGAGAGTCCCAAACAGGTATCAAGCAGCAGGGGTCATGTCCTGATGGATTCAAATCCGTGGTCGGCCGTACGGTACGAGCAGGCCCGTATGCATGCCGGCCGGCTTATAGAGGTGCTTGCCTCGGGAGATAGCGGCGAGTTTGTCAGGTTAGTTGAAAAGGAGGCAATGACACTGCACTCTCTGATGATGAGCTCAGATCCGGGTTACATTCTGATGAAACCCGGTACGCTTGAGATTATTGAGAGGGTGCAGGGATTCAGGGAGACAACGAAAATACCGGTTGCATTCACCCTCGATGCAGGACCTAACGTACACCTGGTTTATCCCGTTAATTTCCGCGAAAGCGTGATTGATCTTATAGAAAATGAGCTTGCCGGTTTCTGCAGCAATGGTAAATGGATTGACGATGCTATGGGACGGGGACCGGTACAAATTGATTAAATTGAATATCTTATGATGGTAATCTGATGAAGCAGGAGAGCATTACTACCGGTAGCCATGATGGTCTCTTTTACTCGAAAATACTTCTGTTTGGCGAGTATAGTCTCATGTCAGGGTCAATGGCGTTTTCTCTGCCTTTCAGGAGGTATGGAGCAAGGTTCTCGTATGTTGGCCTGAACGGGGACGGCGACCCGGATTTTGAGAGGCACCTGAATGGTTTGCTCGGTGATTACTGCTCGTGGCTGGAGTTTGCGGGAAAGGATAGTGAGCTGGCAGGGTTATTTGATATTGATGGTTTTAAAGATGAACTGGAAAAGGGCCTTTACCTGGATTCGGATATTCCGAAAGGGTACGGTATGGGGAGTTCGGGGGTCTTGTGTGCTGCGGTATATGACAGGTTTGCTATAAATAAGGCAAACAGTAATATAGTGGCCGGAGGTGACGGGATAAGCGGGCTCAAAAGGATATTTGCCCTGATGGAGTCGAAATTCCATGGTACCAGCTCGGGACTCGATCCGCTTACCAGCTGGCTTAATCTCCCGCTACTTGTAAATCCCGGAGGTGGCATTGAACCTGTGGACCTGGCGAAACTCAGAAGGGGAGAGGTGCCCGCTGTTTTCCTTATAGATACCGGCAGAATGAAACAAACCGGACCGCTTGTTGATAATTATCTTCAGAAGATGGAAGATGACAGTTTCAGGTTGCCGGTGGAGGGGCTGCTTATCCCTTCGGTAAACAGTTGCATCAATGCAATTATATATTCGCAGGTTACGGAATTTTTTTCGGCTCTCAGACCGGTTTCGCAGTTCCAGATGGAGTACCTGGTAGAGCTGATACCCCCCCGATTTAAGGGAGTATGGAGGCGGGGAATCGAAGGTGGAGATTATTTTCTTAAATTATGCGGGTCCGGCGGGGGAGGTTTCCTGCTCGGTTTTACCAGGGATATAGAGAGGTCAGGCGATATTGTTCGTGAATCGGGTTTTGGGATTATTCCGGTAAATGAATTATTTTAGCCGGGCTTTTTTTGTGAACATAAATATGGGTTATTTTGTTATTCTGTTGCTTCAATGATGAAATTCTGGTGTTATAATAATTGGATTAATTGCAGGATTGTGGTTATATGGGTGAATATTTTCAGAGTTGTGATTTTATAGTTGAGTTATATTAAGGGTTGTGGTCAAATAATTTAAAATTGTTTTATTAAACTGATAAAAATGCATAATAAACTTTCTTCTTTTGCTGCGTGGATGGCCCAGATCAGGGCAAATTTTCTGGTACTGGCTGTATTTCTTGTAGGTATAGGACTGGCGGTGACATGGAATTCGCTTCCGGCTTATGAGTTAACTTTCAATTATTTTCACGCTGCACTTATAATGACAGGCGTCGTGCTTGCTCATATTTCGGTAAACCTGTTTAATGAATATTCCGATTACCGGACTGGTATAGATTTTAATACTCAGCGGAGTCCCTTCAGTGGTGGCAGCGGAATGATGGTTACGGGAAACACCAAACCCCGCCAGGTTCTTGCTTCGGCAATAGTTACATTGACAGTGGCATTCGGGATAGGACTCTATTTTGCAATTATTGCGCACTGGAGTATTCTGTTTATTGCGATTGTCGGGGGACTGACGATTGTGTTGTATACTCCGTTACTGGCCCGGCTTATGCTTGGTGAGTTTTTCTCGGGCCTTGCCCTGGGAACACTGGTTGTTATCGGAACATATATTGCCATGACGGCGTCTCCGGGTATGTCGCTTTCGCAGATACTGACGTCCGAACTGATACTTATATCTATTCCTCCGGGTATACTGACCGCCCTCCTGCTTCTTATCAACGAGTTTCCTGATGTTGAAGCAGACCGGAAAGGTGGCCGGAAACACCTTGTGATACGGTTTGGCAAGAGAAGGGCTGCTTATATCTATGCTTTCGGAATTTTTATGACATTCGGCATAATTCTGCTGCTGCCGTTCCTTGGAATGGCATCCAAATGGATTTACCTGGCACTTATTCCATTGCCTCTTGCCCTGAATGCACTATTTATTGCGATCAATCATCATCATGACAGCAAGAGATTTGTTACTGCTATGGGCAACAATGTTATGACCGTTCTCGGAACCGATCTGCTTCTGGCAATCGCGATCCTGATATAGTTAGTGTCTGTCCATGACTTTATAGACGGGCTCTAAATAATAATATTTCCGGTAACAGTTTCTGGCTGTTACCGGTTTTTTTGTGATCCTTGTATGCAACCTTCCGGTGATCTTGTCTTTCATCCTTGCGGCGATTTTGATTTGCAATATTGCGGTGATCCTGGCTTTCGACCTTACGGCTATCTTGTCTTTTATGCTCCGGTGATATTTTCTTTACCGCCCGGGTTCAATATCCGACCGTTCAACTTTTTTCCCTTCTTAAAAATTGGTGCTTATGCCATCTCTTCGTAACTTAATGTAAGGGACGGAGCTTTGCTGAAAATTGCTTCTATTCAATCAAGTAGAAAATTCGCTAAAATCGGACTATCTACTACACATGCCTTTTGGGCTAAGCCCTGCCAGGACATGACCAAATATAGAACGTGGTTTTTTTTTAATGAAACTAAAACTTTTTAGAGATGGGAAAATCAATTGCCTTCGGATTTGCAGTGGTATTTCTTTTTCTGTTTTGCGGATCGCAAAATGGTTTACGGGGACAGGCTGTGGTCTCTGCTACGGTCTCAGGTTCTTCTTTTTCGGCTGGAGAGGTTATAAGGATCACCCTTTCTGTTGATGATACAGATTTTTATGCAGCATCTGCTGAGGTTTCTTTTGACAACAGTATGCTCGATTTTACTGATGTCACTACGGGTGAGCTGAGTGACGGGGGACTGGCTTTTTGGGGGGAGCTGGGACAGGGACTGGCGGGCGTGTCGGTTACGCGCACAACGGAGCTGGCTTCTCCTGCTAACGGTTCCTTTATGGATTTGTGGTTCGTGGTGAAAACTTATGCGGCAGCCGGCACTACCGAAATTGGTTTCTCCGGCCTGCAGCTTTATGGTTCAGGGGGCGAGTTTCTGCCTTCTGAAGTTGTTCCGCCTGTAACAGTTGAGGTATCAGGCGGTGTGGCCGATATAAGCCTTATTATGCCTGCTGAAAATGAGATTGAGGAGGGTCAGTCATTCACGGTTAACGGGAGGGTTTTTGCTTCTGGTTTAGAAGATGGCGACCAGGTAACGTTTCAGGTCGGGGTAAACGACAGCGAAACTGATCCGGCCGGATGGGGGGAGACAATATGGGAGGATATGGTTTTTGATGGGTCTGACGATCATGGCAGGTTGCTGTTTTCTGCAGAGATAGCTTATATGAGGGCGCCCGGTAACTGGTTCGTGGTGGTTCGTGCTTCGGTCGACGACGAACAGTTTGTGTATGGTGGCCTCTCGGGTGAGTGGGATCCTGAAAATAGTCCCGCCGGTCTGCTCACTATCCTGCCACGCCCGCCTTTCCGTTATCCCCTGGCAAAATGGGATTTTGACAACGAGAGTTATTTGCCGTCAGCTGCAGTAACGGTGAACAGGGAGTCGCCGGTTGTGCTTGAAGGTGCATCTTTGCATGGGTTTGTTGCCGGGTATAGGGGCCTGGCGGGAAATTCACGTGGATGGGACGGGGGAGGTGACGGATCAGCTTACTGGATGGTGGAGATATCAACTTCCGGTTTTGTTGACCTGAAAATTTCTTCAAGACAATACAGCTCGGGTACCGGTCCTCGCGATTTTAGCGTCGAATACAGTTTTGACGGCGCCGACTGGCTGGCTTTGGAGGGTGGAGGGATCACTGTTGGCAGCGACTGGATAAGCGGTATGGTCGACAGGCTTAATCTCCCTGGAGTGCTGGAGAATAACGACCGTATATTCCTGAGGTGGGTAATGGTCTCAGAGGCCAGCGTTAACGACGGTGTGACTGGTTCTAGCGGTACAAGCAGGATTGATGATATTGTGATAACAGGAGTGAGTGCCGATCACGGTTATGTTACAGTACTTCCCGGTGATACCAATAACGACGGTATTGTGAATGCCGATGATGTGCTTCCGCTTGGATGGTGGTGGCTCAGCAGCGGTCCTCCGGCGGTATGGGACAACCCCGGTTTTGTGCCGCGTATAATTGAACGGTGGGTTCCCGAAGAAGCTACATTTGCAGATGCCAACGGCGACGGTGTTATTGACCACAGGGATCTTCTGCCGGTGGGCCTTCATTTTGGAAAAAGCACCGGTTCATCAAACAAAGATACGACTGTGCCTCTCTCATCCCTGGTAATTGATCCGCGTGATGGCGATCGTGTGAGGTATATTGAGATAGTGACCGCAGACGGGATAGCTATCAGGGGTGTTGCCTTTAATGTCGCTGCAACGGGAATACCCGCAGACATGTGGGAAATAAGAGAAGCCGCTCCACTATTCGCAGAAGGGATAGCATCAGATGAGATGTTGTCACTCCAGATGCCGGTTGAGGAAATGTTTGAATGCGCTTTTGTGATTAAAGGCGGTGGAGAGGATATTGTTAGCAGCAAGCATGCAGGATTTGAGCTGGTTGTTGATGAACGTTGGGACGAACCATTCACTCTTAATCTTAACAGATTATCGTTCAGCTCTTCGGTGTCGCCGGTGGAGCAGACCGGCGAAGGAGAACTGGTGTTCAGTGAGGCATTGCAGATTGATGATATTCTGCCTGAAAAAGATGATTCACAGAGATTTTTGCATATTTATCCGAATCCTTTTTCTGCTGTTACCACATTTTCTTTCAGGCTGGATAACCCGGCGAATGTAAGAATAGTGATAATACGCATGGATGGCAGAGTGGCTGGTCAGGTGTATGAAGGATTTATGGAGGCCGGCAAACATGAGGTGATTTATGACGGCAGCCATCTGCCTCCCGGTATGTACTTGTGCCGGATGATTAGCGGCAATTCGTCTGAGGTTGTAAAGTTTATAAAATCAGAATAAAAGCCGGACCTTGTAATTTTTTATTCAGGGTGGTTTAATACCCCCGGGCGGCCGGGCCGGAAATAATAAACGCCATTGGATAATCCGTTACTCTGCCCCGGACTGGTTTATTTATCAAATTGGTTTAATACCCCGACCCTCTGGGTCGGAAAAAATAAATTCCATTTGATACTTCGGGGCTCTGCCCCGGACTGGTTTATTTGTCGGCCAGGGTGTATACAATTTTTTTATCCCTGTAGGTTATCTTTATCAGCTTGAGAACAATCAGGTTGACAAGTATCGTGGCGGCAGTCCTTGCATTTATCTTAGCAATACGCTGAAACAAGGAGACCGTAACGTTATCATTCTCTTTCAGGTAGTCGAACAGGATCTTCTCCTTGGCAGAATACCTCACAAGGGTTCCCCCCTTGCGGTTCTTCCGGTTCCAGACCCTTATCATGATACCGTTTGCAAGGATATTCTCATCATCTACCCTTACATAGGCGAGCCACCTGCCATCATTGGTGCGTGCATAGTGTGGCGGAGTAATGCTTTTTTCGATCCGGGCCTCAAGCACTGTTTTTCCGTCTACCTGCCACTGCCTGACCGTAAAATTCACCTCTGGCTTACAATACAGGCTGGCGGCGGCTTCCAGCATATAGTACTCTTCATCTGATCTGACACCCGCAATCCTTCCGTTATCTTTGACGCCAACCAGAAGGGTCCCCCCGCCTGAGTTGGCAAAGGCAGAAAGGGTACGGGCTATCTTTTTCGAATCCGAAATTTCGAATTTGAAATCGAGCTGCTGGCCCTCCCCGCCGGATATCATTTGTTGTAGGTATGAGTTCATGACTGATCATCTGCAATTGATCCTGTAAAACGCCGTTCTATGAATTTTTGCCGGCCAGCCCTTTCAGCAGGGTTCTGACACTTTCTACCGATTCAGTATAGAATCCCGCCCTGGTCGATTTGGTCCCCACCTTAATGGTTACTGCCTCCGGGGGCATAGCCCCGAAAGTGTACTCGTCTGTCCAGTCGTCACCCAATGCCATGACAAAATCAAATTCATCTTTAGCCAGTTGCCGGGCAGCAGCTCTTCCCTTGTTGATTCCTGAATTTTTGACCTCAATAACTTTGTCGCCGTCCATTATCTCCAGGTTGAGATTGGAAACCAGGTCCCTCAGTTCCTCCTTCAGTTCCCATGCCCGGATCTCACCAAGATCGGGATCGGCATGACGGTAATGCCAAACCAGCGAGTAGTTTTTCTCTTCGAGTAATGATCTTGGTGTGCGATCCACATAGAAGCTGATGGTGGGTCGAATGCTGTTCATCCACTCCTTGTCAATCTGCTCTATCATCGACCAGTCTTTGCCCGGCTCCTTGATCCATACTCCATGTTCAGCTATAAAGGTTATCTTGTCAAACTCCTCAAACCATTTGCCCAGTGTCTCCTTGTCCCTGCCGCTGATAATAACTATTTTATTGTTCTTGTCACTCACCATCGATTTGAGTATCGAATAAAGCTCTTCGTCGGGTTTAGCTTTCTGCGGATCATTATGGAACCCTGTAAGTGTTCCGTCATAGTCAAGAAATATTATTCTCTTCTTCGCCTCTTTATATTTATTACTGAATTCGTCAGTTATCTTCTGTGAAATTTTTTTGGTCAGGTTGGTTTCCTGCATCTTCTTGACATTTTCGAGGCTGTCGAGAATATCCGATGCCCACTTCTCTTCATTGTAAATTTTAAGTCTTTTCTGCAGGATGCTTATCCTGTTCTTCTGCTCCTCTTCAGGCATATTGATTGCCATCCTGATGGCTTCAACTGTCTCCGGCTTATTATGGGGGTTGACAAGTATGGCTTCGCTCATCTCCTTTGCTGCTCCTGCCATTTCGCTCAGTATCAGCACTCCTTTGCCATCAATACGGGAGGCAACATACTCTTTTGCAACAAGGTTCATGCCATCACGCAGCGGTGTTACCAGTGCAATATCCGACAGTGTGTAAAGCTCTATCATCTCCTCCCGGCTGATAGAGCGGTAATAATACAGTATCGGCATCCAGTTCATCGTTCCGAATTCGCCGTTAATTCTTCCAACCAGCTCATCTACCATCTTGCGTTGGGTCTGATACTCGGCGACTATCTCCCTGGAGGGAATTACAAACAGAGCCAGACTGATCTTTTCAAGGTAATAGGGGTTTTCATTGAGGAATTCTCCGAATGCTTCAAGCCTGATAGGTAATCCTTTGGCATAATCAAGCCTGTCGATCGACAGCATCAGCTTGCTCTCGCCTTTCTTATTGACCATTTGTCCGAAAAGTTGCCCGAACCCCTCCGGATGGGCCTTTCCCTCTTTGGTCAGATACGCAGAGGCATCTTTCTGTATCTGTTTGAAATTGATACCCATCGGGAAATTGTCTATTTTGATGGTCCTCTCATCCATCTTTACGGTGTTCAGGATATTGTCATATCCCAGAAGCCTTCTTAAGCAGCTCATAAAGTGCCTCTCATAGTCGAAGGTGTGGAATCCGACAAGGTCGGCACCCAGAATCCCTTCAACAAGCTCTCTGCGCCACGGGAAGATCCTGAATATCTCAAACGACGGGAAGGGTATATGCATGAAAAAGCCTATTGATAGATCCGGGTTTTCATCCCTTATCATCTTGGGAACCAGCATCAGGTGGTAATCATGCACCCATATTTTATCGCCTTTACGGGCCACTTCCAGAACCTTGTTCGCAAATTTCCGGTTTACATCAACGTACCCGGACCAGTAATCCGGGTTGAATTCACTGTATTCGGTAAAATAGTGAAAAAGAGGCCAGATAGTCTGGTTGCAGAAACCGTAATGGTAATTGCATATCTCGTCACCGGTCAGTTCAACCGGGTGGCAGTTTTCCTTTACATATCTACCGTAAATGTCATTTTTCTGCTCATCATTCAAGCTTATGTTTTCATTGCCGGTCCACCCTACCCAACTGCAATGAAGATAATTATAAAATGCATTCAGGCTGCCTGATATGCCTCCTGTCTTTTCCGTGAGTCCCGGATACCCATCCTGTTCGGTAATCTCAAACGGAAGTTTATTCGATACTATGATAAGCTTGCTCATTATTCTGGATTTTTTTAATTTAGTTCAGTATGATTAACTTTTTGACACTTCATTATACCTGGCCGGAATGCATATTTTATAAAAAAGAAA
>SKND01000226.1 GCA_007120695.1 Bacteroidales bacterium
ACTAAGGCGGAGGTAGAAAGTTTCTGTTCTTGTAAGGCTGATCATCGGCAGCTGTGCTGAGAACAATTCCGTGTAATCACCTGCAGGATTTTCTTCAACGTTAATTATCAGTTGGTTCTGCTGGTCATTGTAGAAATAGTGAATCCCTATATCATCAATCTTGTATTCACCTGTCACCAGCAGATCGGTACCGCTGTCAGCTCCAACCAGGCTGAAACGGAAAGCATCAGGATGAACAGTGCAGGTATTATCGTCCTTTTTACATGAAGTGGCTGCTATAAATATAACAAGAAGGGTTATGGAAGCAGTTACTGAATATTTTCTCATCATCTCGCTGATTGGTTAATACCATCTTTTACGTCAACGGACAGGGGAAGGTTACCCTGAATACCGGTTAACCTCTTCAACAATCCGGTTAAGCTCAAAATGGTACTGCCTGCCGGCCATTACTTTTATTCCTGCCAGCTCTTACTTGTATTCCTGCCAGCTCTTACTTGTATTCCTGCCAGCTCTTAATCGCAAGATCATCCGGCTTAAGCCTGCATATAGCATAAATAAACGCCGATGCAAGTCTGGCGTTTGTAATAAGCGGTATATTAAAGTCTATTGCGGCACGCCTGATGTGATAGTCATTGTAAAGTTCACCCGAGGAGAGGTTTTTCGGGATATTTATTACAAGATCTATCTTTTTGTTTTTCAGGTACTCAAGGGTGTTGGGATTTTTGTCCTCGTCCGGCCAGTGAAGCAGTGTGCATGGTATGCCGTTATCTTTGAGGAATTTCTGGGTCCCCCTGGTGCCAAAAAGCTTGTAGCCTCTTTCATGCAGCTTACGGGTACTGATAAGCATTTCTATTTTTGAACGGGGCGGTCCGGTTGAGAGGAGGATATTTTTCTCCGGTATCCGGTGGCCGACAGAGAGCATCGCATTGAGAATTGCCTCGTAATAGTCGTCACCAAGACAGCCGACCTCACCGGTGGAACCCATTTCCACACCGAGCACAGGATCAGCCTTCTGAAGCCTTGAGAACGAAAACTGGGGAGCCTTGACACCAACGTAATCCAGTTCAAACAGCGATTCTGAAGGTTTTTCAACTTCCTGTCCCAGCATCACCTTAGTTGCAATTTCAATAAGGTTGCATTTAAGGACTTTGGAAACGAAAGGGAAGCTGCGTGATGCTCTGAGGTTGCATTCAATCACCTTAATTTCATTATCCCTTGCAAGGAACTGAATATTGAAGGGCCCGGAAATATTAAGCTCCTTAGCGATCTTCTTCGATATCCGCTTGACCCTCCGGATAGTTTCCAGGTATAGCTTCTGGGGCGGGAACACTATTGTGGCATCTCCTGAGTGGACCCCGGCAAATTCAACATGCTCGGAAATTGCATATACCATCAGTTCTCCATTTCTTGCCACGGCATCAAACTCAATCTCCTTGGCATTTTCGATAAACTCCGAAACAACCACCGGGTACTGTTTTGAAACGTTTGCCGCCAGTTCAAGAAAATGGTCAAGCTCATCTGCATTTGAAACAACATTCATGGCTGCACCGGACAGCACATAGGACGGACGCACAAGAACCGGGTATCCGACCTCCTCGGTAAATTTGTGTATATCCCTTGCGGTAGTCAGCTCTTTCCACCTTGGCTGGTCTATGCCCTGGGAGTCAAGCATTGATGAGAATTTGTATCTGTCCTCTGCCTGGTCGATAGATTGCGGGGTGGTGCCCAGTATATTGACCCCGCCGTTGTGCAGTCTCATTGCCAGGTTATTCGGTATTTGTCCTCCTACAGAAACTATAACTCCCATTGGCGATTCCATTTCCACTATGTCCATTACCCTCTCATAGGTAAGTTCATCAAAATAGAGGGCATCACAAACATCATAATCGGTGCTGACTGTTTCGGGATTGTAATTAATCATTACCGAACGCATGCCGCTTTTGCGGATTGTTTCAACTGCATTTACGCTGCACCAGTCAAACTCGACGCTGCTTCCAATCCTGTATGCGCCGGAACCCAGCACAATAACAGATTTCTTGCCTTCTTTCCTGATAGGGTCGTTCTTTGTTCCGTGATAGGTAAGATACAGGTAGTTGGTCTGTGCCGGAAACTCTGCCGCAAGAGTATCTATCTGCTTGACTACCGGGAGGACTCCCGTCTTCTTTCTGTACTCCCTTACTTTAAGTGAATACCCTGTCAGTTCTTCTCCGGAATTTTTGCAAAGAACTCTCCCAATCTGGAAATCTGAAAATCCTGCTTTCTTAGACTCCGACAAAAGGCTTTTTGGAATGTCTTCAATACGGCTGTATGGCGAAAGCATAAAGTGGATATCTGTAATATTTTTTAGCTTGTACAGAAACCACCTGTCGATTTTGGTAAGGTCATGAATTTCATCAATGGTGAAATTGTGCCTCAGGGCCATTGAGATTACGAAAATACGCATATCGGTGGGATTGGAGAGGAGATTCTCTATCTCTTCGCGCACATCTGATTCCAGTTCCCGGTTCTCAACAAAACCATGCATGCCCTGGCCAATCATCCTCAGGCCCTTCTGCAGCGCCTCTTCAAAGTTACGTCCGATTGCCATTACCTCGCCTACACTTTTCATGCTGCTGCCTATCTCCTTTGAGACGCCTCTGAATTTTCCGAGGTCCCATCTCGGTATTTTGACAACCACATAATCGAGTGCGGGTTCAAAGAAGGCAGGGGTGGTTTGCGTAACGGCATTTTTCAGTTCATGAAGTCCGTATCCGAGTGCAAGTTTTGCTGCCACAAAAGCCAGTGGGTATCCGGTGGCTTTAGAGGCAAGGGCACTGGATCGCGACAGCCGGGCATTTACTTCTATCACACGGTAATCTTCTGATTTTGGGTCAAGTGCATACTGGACATTACATTCACCCACGATACCAATGTGTCTGACAATGCCTATGGCGATTTCACGAAGCTTATGATACTCGTTATTTGTAAGTGTCTGTGAAGGAGCTATAACAATGCTCTCTCCCGTATGTATGCCAAGCGGATCAAAATTCTCCATATTGCATACGGTGATACAATTGTTGTATTTATCCCTAACCACTTCATACTCTATCTCCTTCCATCCTTTGAGAGATTTTTCAACCAGGATCTGGGGAGTATGTGCAAAAGCTTTTGCGGCAAGGCTTTCAAGTTCTTCCGGGTTGTTGCAGAATCCGCTGCCCTGACCTCCGAGGGCATATCCTGCCCTTATTATCACAGGGTATCCCAGTTTCTCGGCAGCCTTCTTTGCATCTTTCATCGTGGTCACGGCTGTGCTGCTGATAGATTTGACGCCAATCTCATTAAGCTTCTGAACAAATAACTCCCTGTCCTCTGTATTCATTATCGACTCCACCTGTGTTCCGAGTACTTTGACATTATATTTTTTCAGAACTCCTGAGCGGTGAAGGCTTACACCGCAATTCAGTGCCGTTTGTCCCCCGAAAGCCAGCAATATCCCATGGGGTTTCTCTTTTTTAATTACTTTTTCAACAAAAAACGGAGTTACCGGCAGGAAATAGATGGTATCTGCAATACCCTCTGATGTCTGCACCGTTGCAATGTTGGGGTTTATCAGCACGGTGGTGATCCCTTCCTCCTTAAGAGCTTTCAGTGCCTGTGATCCTGAATAGTCAAACTCTCCTGCTTCACCAATTTTGAGTGCACCGGAACCGATGACCAGCACCTTGTTTATTTTCTTGTTAATACTCATTTTTTGCTTTTTTTAATCATTTCAATAAAATCGTCAAACAGGAAATCAGTGTCCGTTGGCCCGCTGGATGCCTCCGGGTGGAACTGTGTTGAGAAAAAGGGCTTTTTTTTGTGCCTGATGCCCTCATTGGTATTGTCGTTGAGATTAACAAAAAACTCCTCCCACTCTTTACCAAGAGATCCTGCATCTGTTGCATAGCCATGATTCTGCGATGTGATAAAGCAACGGTTGGTCTTTTGCATTCTTACAGGCTGGTTATGGCTTCTGTGTCCATAGGGTAGCTTATATGTTTTACCTCCGGCGGCAAGGGCCAGCAGCTGGTTGCCCAGGCAGATTCCGAACACCGGTTTGTCACCTTCCAGGGCCTTTGAAAGGTTCTCAATTGCAGGGGTAAGTATTTCCGGGTCGCCCGGACCGTTTGATATGAAAAGGGCATCATAATCCATGTCAGAATAATTGTAATCCCAGGGAACCCTTATAACAGTGGTGTCTCTGTGTATCAGCCTTCTGATTATGTTAGACTTTACTCCGCAGTCTACCAGCACTATCTTATACTTTCCTTTACCGTAGGAGATCACTTTTTTGGTACTTACCTTCTCAACCATATTTATTTTGTCTGACTCAACAAACTCAGTATCTATATTGTCAAAGATAAGTTTACCGGGCATGACTCCCTGCTCACGAAGGTGTACTGTGAGTGCCCTGGTGTCGATCCCTGAAATGGCAGGGATTTTGTTTTCTATAAGCCACCTTGAGAGTGTTTTCCAGGAGTTCCAGTGACTGCTTTCTGCAGAATACTCAGATATAACCAGCGCTTTAATATGTATAACCTCCGACTCAAAATAGCGCATCAGTCCGTTCTCCTTTAGCATAGGAGGAACCCCGTAATTTCCGATAAGCGGATAGGTCAGCACCAGGATCTGTCCCTTGTATGACGGATCGGTAAGGCTCTCCGGATAACCGGACATTGCTGTATTGAATACAATTTCGCCCGACAGGCTTTGCCTGTATCCGAATGATTGTCCGCTAAAAACAGTGCCGTCTTTCAGGATAAGTTGTACAGGCTTGTGCAGTTCTTCTGCATTTAAAGATGGGTTTAATGATTTCCCGGTCATCTGGTGAAGTTTTAATTTTCCTTGATGTTTTATAACATGAAAGGAAGGTTATGATCCGGGGTTCAAAAATACATATTTTATTTTTATCTGAATCTGAAATGTTGGTGTTTTGTGAAATAAATCTACGGTTTTTTAATTTTTATACTTTCCTAACGCTTGGGTAAGCTTGGGGTGAGCAGGGATTCAATGCAGACTTCTCCACAGGGCAGGCAGTTCCGTTAGCCGTCATGCTTGTATGAGGAGTGCAAAACAAGACGTCTACAGTTGGCAATATATAGTATATACTAATATAACCTGGTGCTTCTGTGCTTCGGTTGTTTGTGTGAATCAGGATTTGATTGGTGGTGTAATTTAACGGCAGGAATGTAATTGAATAATTAATCCTGCTTTTCCTGTTCCAGTTCTCTTTGAAGTGCAACCATTTTGATGGCCGTTATGGCAGCTTCCTCCCCCTTGTTTCCGTGTTTGCCTCCGGCCCTGTCTTTTGCCTGTTCAATATTGCCGGTGGTCAGCACTCCGAATATAAAGGGCATATTATAGTTCATATTCAGATCTGTTATGCCATAGGTAACGCCCTGGCAAATATAATCAAAGTGAGGTGTTTCACCCTGAATGACGCACCCAAGACAGATAATGGCATCCAGATCGGTGTTTTCTGCCATTAGTTGCGCTCCCAGGGTAAGTTCAAAGCTGCCGGGTACATATCTGACATTAATATTCCCGGGCTTAGTTCCTTTGGAAGTAAGGGTTTCAACAGCTTTTTCCAATAGAGCACCGGTTATTTCACTGTTCCATTCCGATACTACGATACCGAACAACATGTCGTCCGCCCGGGGGATCTCACCGGGGTTATAGTCGGATAAATTCTTCAGGCCGGTTCCCATAATTACAGGTATAGGTTACTCATCCATTTTTAGCTGCACCCTTGCAATGTGCTTTTCAGCCTCTCCTCCCTCAGTAGTTTCAGGGTAGTCGGCTTTAATATTCTCAAATGCTTCAAGCGCCCTGCCAAATTTCCCGAGTTCCTCATAAACATGTCCCGCCTTCATCCAGTAAATGGGTGAAGTGAATTCATTGGACCTGCGCTGGGCAGCTTTTTCATAGAACGATACAGCTTCTTCCAGATCATTAAGTTCTAAATAAGCGTCTCCAATTGCACCGAGAGCAATTTGAGATACCATCTGATCTCTTGAGTCGAAACGTGTAAGGTATTCTATTGCATTGTTGAATTCGCCCATCCTGAGGTATGCAATTCCGGAATAATAATGCGCTAAATTAGCTGTTTGGGTAACACTGTACTCATCTATAATATCAACAAAGCCCGGGTAATTCCCGTCACCGTAAAGGGCAAGATAGAATGAGTCACGTTCAAAATGCCTCTCTGCCATGTAGATCTGTGACCTTGCCTCCTGCTCAAGAGGGGAAACATACAGGTTTGTATATCCAAGGTAACCCAGTACAACAACAACTATTGCTACAACGATAATTGTCAGGCTTTTCTGGTTCTCTTCAATATAATGTTCAGTTTTACTGAGTAGATTTTCAACCCCTTCTATTGGTTCTTCAGTGCCCGTTTTTTTCTTTTTTGTCATTTTTGATCTGATAATGAAATCTGTTATTTCGTTACACAGGCAGAGAATAATTCTGCCGGTTTAAAAATTACCCGCAAATGTAATCCTTTTGGAATATATTTTAAAATTTTTGTCCTCAAAAAGATACCCCGTTTTACTTTTGTCATCGCTTATACTTTTCAGCCTTCTCTTTTTAAACGCAAAACCTTTCGGTAGGGTGTTAATATTAATTGCTAATTTCACTCCGATTATCGTTGTCATTTTCTAACTTTGCGGTTTATATATTAAGTGTATTAATTATGCATCTCAAATCGTTGTCCCTTGTTAACTTCAAGAATTTTACCCAGCTGGAATACAATTTCAGCAGCAAGATCAACTGTTTTGTTGGAAATAACGGGGTTGGCAAGACCAATCTGCTTGATGCCATTCACTATCTTTCTCTCTGCAAAAGTTTTTTTAATTCGGTTGATTCCCAGAATATAAAGCATTCAGAAGATTTTTTTGTGATACAGGGCCATTATGCAAGGAATGGAGATGATGAGAATGTATATTGCGGGGTTAAACGCAACACGAAGAAACAATTCAGGAGGAATAAGAAAGATTATCAGAAGCTGAGCGATCACATAGGTCTGCTCCCTGTGGTAATGGTGTCTCCGGGCGACAGTGTCCTTATAACAGGCGGAAGCGAAGAGAGACGTAAATTCATGAATGGGGTTATATCTCAGTATGACAGGCAGTACCTGGAAGACATGATCGCATATAATCATGCACTTACTCAGAGAAATGTGTTATTGAAAGATTTTTCAAGAAAGAGGCATTTTGATGCTGATTCGCTTGATATATGGACCGAACATCTGATAGCTCCGGGACAGAGAATATTTGAAAAGAGAAGGGCATTTATAGACAAGATGCTGCCCATTTTCAGGCATTACCAGGAATTTGTATCTCTCGGAAGGGATCCGGTGGACCTAGGTTATGAATCTCAGCTTGATGGAGAGGATTTCCGCACGTTAATGGAGGGTGCGGTTGAAAAGGACAGGATACTTCAGTACAGTACATGCGGGATACACAAAGATGAACTGGTTCTGAACCTGGGTGATTACCCGATGAAGAAAAACGGATCACAGGGGCAGCAGAAAACATATCTTATTGCTTTGAAACTGGCCCAGTTTGAATTCATCAGGAACCTGAACGGCTTCCTTCCCATACTGCTGCTTGATGATATTTTCGACAAGCTTGACCAGAACAGGGTTGAACAGATTATCAGGCTGGTATCCGAAAATAATTTTGGGCAGATATTCATAACTGATACCAACCGTGAGAGGCTTGACAAGATAATGAAAGAGACCGGTATAGGTTTTTCCGTGTTTGAGATGACAGAGGAAGAAGGCACTGAAAGTAATATTGGTGATTGATATTCCTCCCTGCTCCGGATTCCTTTTTGCACTAAGGGGCAGGGGGTGAGGTTTTTTAATTATCATGCCGGCCGCCTGCTATCATTACCGGACCAGGTAAGAATGAAGTTATTACGTTTCAGTTAAGACAATTCAGAATGAGAAAAAGCAACACCCAGAAAATAGGAGAAGTTATAACCGATTACCTGAAGGAGTTCAGGCTGGACAAGAAGGTGTCGGAAGCCCGGATAATTAACGCATGGCCCTCAATGGTAGGACCAACCATAGCACGGCAAACTGAAAAGATCTATATCCGCAACGGGGTGTTTTATGTTTATCTTACCTCACCTGTGCTGCGCAATGAACTCTCTTTCATGAAAACCCGTATCATGGAGGTGCTGAACGAGCAGGCAGGCGAACCGATCATAAAGAAAGTGGTGTTGCGGTAATAAAATATTTGCCACTGACCTTTACCAATGACCTTTACCACTGACCTTTGCCACTGACCTTTACCACTGACCTTTACCACTGACCTTTACCCTTGTCCTTTATCACGCCTGCATTCTTTCAATTTAACAATATTATTACACCTGATTAATGTGCAGTTAATATTTAACCGGTTTCTTTGCCTGAGAAAGTAACGGGGAAAATTAATTGTCAAATAACTTTTTTGTTTTGGATATTTACTATAGTTTTGACGTGTTAAAAAATGTTATAAAACATATTTTAGGTCCTTGTCATAGGGTGGGTATATGCCAAATATAAATTGAACCGGTAACTTGCCGGTTGTTTAAAGCCCTGTAAATTAATGTGTGTCAGACACATTTCCCCTGATCTCTAAGCTGCGGAATTATACTGCAGTCTGTTTTTACATATGGTCAAATTAGATCATATTGAATTTTAGAGAGAGAAATAAAATAGTGAGTCAAGTTAATAACGTAATTCTGTCCTGAAGGCAGGGGGGTATTATGTTTAAAATCAGCCGGAAGGCATGATATATATTATTATTATTTTTAATTTTTAACCAAAACCAATATTAATATGAAAAAAACAATCATGCTCTTTTTGATTGCTTTTGTGTTTTTGAACTGTATTTTTATTAATGCGCAGGAGGCTGAAGTTACCGGAAGGGTGACCCAGGCTTCTGACGGCGAACCGCTGCCGGGTGTCACGGTTGTTGTAAGTGGTACTACCATAGGAACGGTAACCGATATTGACGGATACTATTCAATCGGTTTACCAGATGATACCGCCGTCCTTGTGTTTAGTTTCGTAGGAATGCAGACCCTGGAGATACCGATTGAAGGACGTACCACAATTGATATCGAAATGGAGAGAGAGCTGGAAGCCCTCGAAGAGGTTATAGTAGTAGGATTCGGCACC
>SKND01000090.1 GCA_007120695.1 Bacteroidales bacterium
CCAAGCGCACCTGTTCCAAAGTCCCACCATCCGCGGAAGTTCCATGGAGTATAGATTTCATTGTAAGGACGCATGGGAGCAGGACCGATAAACAGATCCCAGTCAATAGTATCAGGTGCAGTCTGCGGTTCGGGAATATTAAGTCCCTGGGGCCATATAGGCCTGTCAGTGAATGAATCCACTCTTGTTACCTCGCCTATTTCACCATTGGCAATCCATTCGCGACAGAGGTTTACGCCTTCGTCTGATGATCCCTGGTTACCCATCTGTGTGGCAACCTGGTATTTGTCAGCCATTTTTGTGAGCAGGCGTGACTCATATACTGTATGGGTAAGTGGCTTCTCAACATACACGTGCTTGCCCATAGTCATTGCATCAGCAGCAACAATGGCGTGGGTATGGTCAGAGGTAGCAACAACTACTGCATCGATATCCCTGCCCATTTCATCAAACATCTTCCTGTAATCCCAGTATTTTTTTGCATTGGGGTAGCTGTCAAATACAGGCTTGCTGTATCTCCAGTCCACATCAGCCAGGCCGATAATGTTTTCACTTTGCATTGGCCTCAGAACACCAGCACCACGACCACCTACACCTACACCTACAATGTTAAGCTTGTCGCTGGGAGCCTTGTGGCCCAGTCCGCTTACAACATTGCTTGGAAGAATGGTAAAACCGGCGGTTGCCATAGCAGTGTTACCAATGAATCTTCTCCTTGACATCTTTTTATCCATATTTCTCAGGAATTAAATTAATAATTAGAATTGATTTTAATTGAATGTTGAATTTCCGGGTTATATTGTTATCTCTGATGAATAGTAACGCCTATTACAAATAATAAATTATGCGGTTACCAGATTTAAAAGATTCTGCCAAAATACAAATTAATCTCATTTGGATCAATAAAGATATTAATTAATTGTTACAACAGGGTACTTATTTCTTTAATTTTATTGGTGATGCTGCTTATTGACAATGATTATTTGTAAATGAAGCTATAATAATTAATATTTTTTAACATCAAGCTGCCATTTCACTTTGAACAGCTTAATATTTGGCAATCACAACTTGGTTTTTTAAATTGCACTGGGAAAAAGGATTTTTTTTTCGCATTAAATTCAGGGCATTAATAATGCAGGATATTGATCAATAACACATTTAACAGACAGAGAATAAATTATTAACTAATTAAAAACAGACAAGATGAGTAAAAAAATCAGAATGGGACTCGTTGGCGGAGGTCCGGGGTCGTTTATCGGACCGGTACATTTTCGTGCTGCCATAATGGATGGACAAATTGAACTTGTTTGCGGAGCCTTCGACGCAGACCCGGAGAAATCTAAAGCTGCAGCAGATGTTTATTATCTTCCCCGCGACCGCGCCTATGGAACCTGGCAGGAAATGCTTGATAAGGAGAGCGCACTACCGGAAGGTGAGAGAATGGACATGGTTTCAGTAACAACACCCAACCATTTGCATTATCCTATTGCAGCAGCTGCCCTTGACAAGGGGTTTCATGTTGTTTGTGAAAAACCCATTACAATATCCCTTGATGAGGCAGAGAAACTTGCCAAAAAGGTTGAAGATACCGGTTTGCTGTTTGCCCTGACACATACCTATACCGGTTATCCGATGGTAAAGGAGGCCAAATACCTTGTTTCAAAGAACCAGCTGGGACCGATCCGGAAGGTTGTCGTAGAGTATCCCCAGGGCTGGCTCTCCACTCCGCTTGAAAAGACAGGAAACCAGCAGGCTTCATGGAGATCGAATCCAAAGTATAATGGTCCCGGCGGTTGCATGGGAGACATTGGTGTGCATGCAGAAAATCTTGCAGAGTATATTACAGGATTACAGATATCCGAACTTTGTGCAGATATCAATTCCTTCGTTCCCGGCCGTGAGCTTGATGATGATGCCTCCGTACTGCTCCGTTTTGAAGGAGGTGCAAAAGGAGTTCTTTGGGCAACACAGATAGCTGCCGGAGAGGAGAATAATCTTTCAATCAGGGTTTACGGTGAGAAAGGCGGACTCGAATGGAGGCAGCATGATCCCAACACCCTGCTTCTTAAAATGCTTGACCAGCCGGTACAGATACTGCGCGCAGGGGCCAATTACGGCAACCTCTCTGAAATAACACGGTGGAATCTAAGGGTACCCGGAGGCCATCCCGAAGGTTATATTGAAGCGTTTGCCAATATTTACAAGAACATGGCCTATGCCATCAGGCAGAGGAAGGAGAAACTTCCCGTTGATCCTGCATACCTTGATTTCCCGACTGTTCATGACGGCGTAAGAGGTATGAGGTTTATTGAAAAGGTTGTTGAATCGGCAACCAGCACCGATAAGTGGATCCGGTTTTAGGATCCCGGTTGCCTCATAGTGAAGTTTCTGAGGTTGTATGTGAATGTAAGCATAAAGTATCTTGTTAGCTGATTTGTGCGCAGATCCTCTAAATAGGTGTCTGAAACATTCCTGATAATGTTGTCATTCTGGTTTAGAAGGTCAAAAACACTGAATGTAATTTCACCCAGGTTATTGTTAAACAATTTCCGGCCGAAGTTCATGTTCCACAGTACAAAATCCTGGTTGAAACCATCACCCAGGCCACGGTACATCCAATGACTGATATCACTTCTTACAACCCAGTTGTTCAGGAAAATAAAACTGAACCTCGATCCGGT
The DNA here is from genome assembly GCA_007120695.1 of Bacteroidales bacterium. Classification (GTDB taxonomy): domain Bacteria; phylum Bacteroidota; class Bacteroidia; order Bacteroidales; family PUMT01; genus PXAP01. The sequence continues at coordinate 2,682 of SKND01000090.1, forward strand.
TGTCTGTGAGAAATAGTTATTGTTGAGGTTGGGCTGCAGGGAATTTTCAACCATGTTGTAGTTAGCATTATAGGATAGTGTAAAGTCGACATTCGGACTGATATTGCTTGATAGAACAAAACCTCCCGATGTAGTGTAGGTATTTGCCGTGTTTGTGCGGCCATTTATCAAACTTGGTGTCCGCACCCATGCCAGTCCGCCGTTAAGGTTAAGATTACTTTTGATGAATCTAAGGGGAAAACCGTAGGTGACATTCGAACGGATATTTGCAAAACCATCAAGGTTAGTTGGCTGTGAAAACTGTGAACCCTTCTTAAGCAGGTATCCACTGGCAAGTGTAGTATCACTGCGGGCAATGATAGTGGAGTTGCCTATATAATCGTTGGAGATATTCCCGAAAAGAAATGCGATCAGGTTAGTTGATTTTTCTGTGTTTACAGCATTATAACGTGACATGAAAAAGTGGCTGTAGCTATGATCCAGGTCAGGATTTCCGGAAGAAAGCAGTACAGGGTTTGAATTATCAACAACATCCTGCAGCTGGCTGACTGATGGGGGATTGGTGCTGGTCCGGTATGTGAACCGGAGACTTTTACCTCTTTCTATATTATATGTAAGCATTGCCCTTGGAAGAAAGTTTTGAAAACTCCTGCTAATCTCATATGAATACGGAAATTCCTGATCTGCCGTCAGACGTGCATGCTGATAACCCAGTTCAAGTGTAAGGTTATACTTGCCGTCGCGAAGCAGATAACCCATTGCGCCCCGTTGTGTCAGGTAGTCGCTTGACAGCCTGTTTGACAGTTCAGCCTCAAACTGCCTGTACGATTCGGTTCCCGTGTCCCAGCTGTTGGTGATCCTGTCGGTTTCATTTGCGGCGTTTGAAATATTGTAACTGGCCTGTAACAGCCCTGATTCGCCGAGAGGCTCCGTATAGGATATATTGGATGAGAGGGTGCGGTTGATGGTTTCCGAATCAGATTTCTGGTTCAGGTAATCACTTAGCGCATCCTCCCCGGCTCCGGGATCACCTTCACCGGCAAAATAATCGCTTAGAGCATCGAGGTAGTAAAGTGTCTCATTATTATTGAAATTGGCGCCCACGTTTACCGATATAGTGCGACCGGTCCGGTCAAACTGGTACCTGTATATCATTGACCCGCCATAGTTGTACCCGCTGAGATCCTGGTCGTAGCCAGTTTCGGATCTGCTTATAAGGTTATTGCCCTCAAGCAGGTTCCTGGCGTTCATGTAGCTGTCGGCCGTATTGCTTTGCAGTGTCATCCTGGGAACAAATATCACCGAGTTCTGGTCGTCGACATCCCAGGTAACCCTCATATTAACACGGTGGTTACTATTGCGGCTGCTCGATTCGCTGTCTTCTAAATAATACTGGCTGTCGTTCTCGTCAAGGTAATACTTCCTGTCGGTGAGCTGGTCGGTGATGTTATCTGAGATATTGAAAAAGTAGCTGCCTGTCAGGTTGAGATTATTATTAAGCCAGGTATCGCTGTAATTGACACCCATTGAATGGGTAGTATTATCGCCTGATTGACTGGCTACACGAAAATCAGTCACGTGACCCATTGTCGCTCCGGCACTTCCGCCCTGGGCCATCCTGCCCATTCCACCTCCTCTGCCACCTCCTCTGCCACCCCTTATGGCGCCACCGGCCATGCTTATTATATCATCACGCGAGAAGTTCTGTTCGTTTATATTGTTGCTCATACCGATTATGGATATACGGCTGTCCTCAAAGAATATATTTGTTGCGATGCCAAGCTGGTAACGGTTGTCGCCGCCATAACCGGAATATAGCCGTCCGAACTGTCCGCTTCGGGTATCAAGCCTTGTAACAATATTAATAGTCTTGCTTCTTTCACCATCGTCGAAGCCTGTAAGCTCTGCCTGGTCGCTCATGCGGTCGTATACCTCGATTCTCTCCACCACCTCAGCAGGCAGGTTACGCAACGCTATTGACGGGTCATCGCCGAAAAACTCACGTCCGTCAACAAGCACACGTCTGACATCCTCGCCCTGTGCCTGAACCCTGCCATCTTCAACCACTATGCCCGGCATTCTCCTTATCAGATCTTCGGCACTTGCGTCGGGGTTAACCTTAAAGGCTTGTGCATCATAATCCAGCGTATCTCCTCTCAACCGCGCCGTTGACCTGTAACCTGTTACCTCCACCTCATCAAGATAGGCTCCCTCGGTCAATAAAATTGTTCCCAGATCATTTATTTCTGAAACCGCTCTTATAGCCTGTTCGCCTTCCATTACCAGGGTTTGATAACCAACGAAAGTTACGTTGAGATTGTATCTCCCCTGACGTGTAGTAAGCTCAAATTCACCTTCACTGCCGGTGACTGTCTGGTATATTGTTGAAGTATCCCGGATATGTACTGCAGAGACATGGGCACCGGCAATAGGAGTTTTGCTGGATTCATCCATAACCTTTCCTGTTATTTTGACTTCAACCTGCCTGGCCTCCTGCATCCTTCCCTGTCCCCTTTGTTGGGCAGTCAGTAATAAAGGGATTGACAAAAAGAATAAAATGAATATTGACTTTAATCTCATTTTTATATTTTATTAATTAATGTCACATGGAACACCCATTCAATGATCATCCTCGAAAAATGCTTACATCATGTTAGATGTTATTTCCTGAAAAGGTTTAACCCCGCCAAAAAAATTAATAGTTTTTAAGGATAATCCTCAGAATGCCTTGGAGGCAGGAATAAAAGAGTATTAAAGGACAGAGGATGAGAGAATAAGGTGACCGGTAGATAAGAGTATTAGAAAACAAGAATATAATAAGCCAAGAGTAAATGAGGTTAAGAGGACAGGAAAACAAGAGAATTAGAGGACAATAATATAAGAAGATAGAAGACAACAGGATAAGAGAACATGTTAAAAAGAAGCATTAATATCAGGATAAAGGGCTGTTTGCAAATGTGCGGTTGCCTCAGGGAGAGAGCCTTACTATAGTCCACGATTCCCTCGCCCCTGAAGATATTCTGCTTTCTTTACCATCCGGTTTGTTATTTCCTTCAGTTCCTTTCCGTTCCGCACTTTTCTTATTCCCGGTATTATCAATGTGGTCACTACTACCTGTGGTCTCTCTGTTGCTGTCGCTGCCGATCTTATTGTATCTGATCCTGTCATGCAGACGGCTTTCACGCCCCTGCCAGAACTCAACGGAGTCAACTAACAAGCGATATCCTCCCCAAAAACCGGGGCGGGGAATTTCCCTGCCGGCAAATTGCTCGGCGCATTGACAGGCCTTTTTTTCAAGCTCCTCCCTGGAACTGATTATACTGCTTTGTTTTGAGGCCCAGGCACCTGTTTTACTGTCTTCGGGCCGGGAAGAAAAATACTGGTCCGATTCAGTCGCCGGCAGCTTTACCGTATGACCCTCAAACCGCACCTGCCTTTCCAGCTCGGGCCAGAAAAACACCAGTGCCGCAAAAGGATTAGCCTCCAGTTGCCGGCCTTTTCTGCTTTTATAATTAGTATAAAAAGACAACCCCTGTTCGTTCACATCCTTGAGAAGGACAATACGGGCCGCAGGTTTACCGTCACTTCCGGCCGTGGCCAGCGTCATTGCAGTCGGCTCGTTTACCTGTGCTTCAAGGGCCTCGCTGAGCCATTTTTTAAATTGTACCAGCGGATCAGGATGAACAGAATCCCTGGTGAGCTGCTGAAGAGAGTACTCCCTTCTTATTGATGCCAGGTTATGTCTCATAAAAAATGATATTTATACAGCAAATTTACCCAAAAGTATTTATCCGCAATAACAAAACCCCTGCCAGTATTATCGCTGACAGGGGTTTTGAGTACCCGGAGCGGGAATTGAACCCGCACGGCCGCAATGGCCACAGGATTTTAAGTCCTGCGTGTCTACCAATTCCACCACCCGGGCAGACCTGAGACTAAAATCCCGGAATAATTTCCGGGATCTGGAGCGAAAAACGGGACTCGAACCCGCGACCCCGACCTTGGCAAGGTCGTGCTCTACCAACTGAGCTATTTTCGCGATTAGTGATTGCAAAGTTAATTCATTTTTCTTTTATTCAAAAAACATTTTGAATAAAATACTACTACGTATGAAACTGACAATCTTTTTTTTGATATCTTGTCATCTCTATACATTAATCAAAAGAATTCATCGGGGCTATGCCCGGGGTAGGAAAAAATAATTAAATGAATTTATGGTCACACGAAGTTTGAATTTTTCATCGAAATACCTCGCAGGCTCTGTCTCGAGGATAGACGAAAAGTAGTAAATTCTTTATTTAATAATTAATGTTATGCTGAAAAAACAAGTTTATATTCAGAAATCCTTTTTTGGTTTTATATCCATTATTATTGCTTTAACATCACTTTTATCCTGCTCTGTTGAGACCCGGGATACAACCGTTAACTCAACTGGTATTGACATAAGTGAAAAATACCCAACATACTGGACATATAATGGAAAGGAGATACTGCTTTTGGGAGGTTCTGTTGAGGATAACCTTTTCCAGATACCAGATCTAGTTGAGCATCTCGATATGCTTGCCTCTGCGGGAGGTAATTATGTGCGAAACACAATGTCAAGCAGGGATACTGGAAATGTGTGGGCTCACAAAAAGCTGGAAAACGGTCTTTACGACCTGAGTCAATGGAATGATGAATACTGGCGAAGGTTTGGGACATTCCTGGAAGAAACGGCAAAAAGGGATGTCATCGTTCAGATTGAGGTATGGGCAACTTTTGATTATTATACGGATGATTTTTTCAGGCCAAACTGGGACATAAATCCCTTTAATCCAAAAAACAATATAAATTACGATGTATATTATTCTAAACTCCCCGAAACGGTAGACACCCATCCCGTCAGAACAGAGAACAATTTTTTCCGGTCTGTTCCCTCTCAGATGGCCCTGTGGCTTGTACTCTGGTACCAGCAGAAATTCGTTGACAAGATACTTTCCTATACTCTTCAATATGACCATGTATTATATTGCATGAACAATGAAACATCAGTCACATCCGACTGGGGAAAATACTGGGCAAAATATATTCAGAAGCGTGCATTTCTGGCTGGTAAAGAAGTCCATACTACTGATATGTGGAATCCCAGGTGGCTCAACCATCCTTTTCATGCCGAGACATTCGATAACCCTGATATTTTTACTTTTATAGAATTTTCACAGAATAATCACCAGTCCCACGATGTCCACTGGAATAATGGTATAGTCCAGATGGAAGAACTAAAACAAATGGGTTTATTAAGGCCAATAAACAATGTCAAGATATACGGCCATGATGAGGGGCTATACAAAACCACCCGGGATGCAATTGAAAATTTCATAAAGAACTTATTCATGGGTTGTGCTTCTTCAAGGTTCCACCGGCCACCAGCAGGCCAGGGGCTGAATGAGACAGCACAGGCAGTCATTCGCAGTATGAGGGATCTGGGTGATAAAATGGATTTTTTTGAAGGTAAGCCAGACAACAATATTCTTCAGTCGAGAGAACAGGATGAAGCTTATTGCAGGGCAATACCAGGAAAGGAGTATGCCGTTTATTTTCCCGCAGGCGGATCTGTAGAACTTGATTTGAGCCATTTCAGATCAACACCCGAGCTTCAATGGCTCGACGTACTCAACTCCGAATGGCTTACCCCTTTAAGACTTGATAAGGAGATGGTCAAGCTCAAGACCCCGGGTAAAGGCCATTGGGTGGCATTGATAAGATAGTATAAACCGTGGTAATTATATAAACTACCTAAGGGTATTAAAAACCGAAGATTTTTAATACCCTCAATTTCCAAACGTAAAGCCGAAATGAGGGTTAATAAATAATAATATTGAGATTACCTGAAATCCAAATCCATATTAAGGGAAATTGCTTTTATCAATTCAAACTCTGTATCTGCATATCTCGGATCCCATGGTGTACCGCCTGTCTCAGTTTCAATTTCTCCTTCAACTATTTGTGCATTAACCCTGTCATTAGTAATCATAGCCCTGGTCCATCTTAAGACAGGATCATCGGGTGAGTTTTGCTGCCATTGTTCCAGAAAATTCTCTGCTTGTTCATTTCTGCCCAGACGCTTCAGTACAATTAAATACAAAAAGTCAGTTGAACTGTATCTTCTTTGTCTATCCTCAGTAAATACTATTATATCTGTATAAAGATCAAATGCTTTTTCTTTATCATTAAGATTTAAGAATAGCTTAGCTTCCAGAAAATCCTCAATTCGTTCATCAACAGTATAAGGCCTGCCAACTCCAAGATTCTCAGGCCAAAGCCGTGCTTTATCTATGGATTTAATGGCCTGATCGAATTTATTCTCATTTAAGAATTGCAAGCCCTGCATTATAGCAGCTTGCCTGTAGGCAATTCTCCCGTGTCTGGCACCTTCATGTGGCAGTATGACAGTGTTTTCAAGTTTGTTCAGACTGGCGGAATAATAGCCATTTATCATTAAACACTTTGCATAATTAAAACTCACCACATCGTTTTCAGGAAATATTTCTGCTGATTCTTTTGCAAAGTTCAATGCTTTCCCGCTATGATTCCGTTCAAGATGATAATCTATCAATGCAATATAAACTCTCCATTCATCGCTGCCTAATTCATATGCTTTAAGAAGGTCTCTTTCAGGGTTATATTCAGATTCATCTTTGAAAAGATCAGTCCTTGCCAGATAAAAATAGGGAGAATCAGGAGCCTGGCCGCACTCATAGAATAGTTCTTTGGCGGGATCCTTGCTTCCCAGGCTCCAGTGGAGCAATCCAAGGTAGTATTTTGCTTTCCAGTCGTCCGTCCTGCTTACTGCCCATTCCAGGATCGGCACAAACTCTGTTCTGAAGGGAAAAACAAAATCAGGAGAATGGGAAATAGCCTGATTAAAATATTGATTGGATTTTTCCCTGTCGCCGTTATCATCATATAAGTACGATAGTTTAAGATAAACCATTGCAGCGCCAGGTGACATTTCAAGTAATCTGATCGCCTTGTTTCTGTCTCCAATATATTCATACCAGAGGGCCATCTCCGTATAAGTCTCATATGGCAGTTCGCTTCTTATAAGAGAGGTGAACCTGTCGGCCGACCGCCTGTCTTCGTTTAATAACATTTTTTCAAACCGGATAAAATGGTTCAGTGGAGATATGTCCTCTAATCGACTAATAAGCTTTTCAGCCTCATTATTGTTGCCGTTCTTTCTTGAAATCACTGCTGATAACAAAAGTGCTTCCTCATTATTGACATCACTATCCAGAATTCTCCCGGCATATTGTTTTGCCTTATTCAGTTCATTTTTTAAAATGAAAAATTTAGCCAGTTCAATATTTGCGGCGACCCGATAGGAAGGTGATAAGGAAGCGACAGCAAATCCATCCTGTGAATCAACCAAATTATTCATCTGCCTGCTTATAAGTCCAAGCAAAAAATTGGCCTTAGGGTCATAGGTATTTATTGACAAGGATTTTATTACATTATCCAGGGCACTGTCAAAATCGGATTTTCTGTAATACAGCTCTGCAATATGATTAAGTGCGGGAGCATATAACGGATCCTTTTCAAGACAGGCCTTAAAACTGAGGTAGGCCATGTCTAACCTGTTCTGATAAACCCAGTTCACACCATCGGTGAAAAGACCATAGACAGAGTTCCAGTCAAAATCTTCGGGGGATTCAAGAGGCCGGCTGGTAGCAGCCTGATCTTCACCCTCGAGGTAAATAAATTCCTGATTTTTTCCGAAAATAACCTTTAATGGCTCCGATTCCGGGTTTTTTGATATGTTCATCTCCCAGGTTTCAAGGGGCTTCAGATCAACACTGAAACTATATTTTAATTCATCTCCAAACCAGACCTCTATCTCGTCTTTAATTGATTGCAATGGTGACAAATAGAGGTTCTGATCATTTGCCCCTTTTACCACATTCAATGCACCCAGGTAATTCGCCTGAATGACTCCTCCGATATCCATAATGGGATACCAGTATTCCATGAAGGTATCAGTGGAATATGGTGCAAAGCCAAAATGTTTAAAGGGAGTTCTTGTGCTGGAGGTAGTGGCCTGATTAAATAATCTGCCGGACTGCAGCTCAAGATACTGACCGTCTGAATCGGTTAGTAAATCTTCCCAGATTCCACCCGAACGGGCAAGTGACCATATAAACACTTTTTTCCCGAGCTTATCTCCGTACATTGAATAATGTCCTGAGCCAAAATCCAGGTCATGCCAATAGGCTGCATAGAAATCCTGAACTCCACCTACAGCATGCTCAGAAAAACTGCCTCCGAAATTATGATTTTTATACCATGATAAATCCCTGCCATTTTCATCAATCGGCCAGGGAGAAGGTTCTCCGCCATGACCAATCGTATGGGAGCGGGGAAATATAAATTCAAGATCACCCTCGACCTGATATGCTGCATTACTCCATTGATAATATGGCTGCAAAAGCGGGGTTGAATTATTCCACCTGGTATTTGTGGTAAAATATGCGTTATCAGGATGAAGGCTGACCTCGGTTTCCCATCGGGTACGTGTAAGTAAATCTATTGCACCCACAAAGCAACTGACACTTCCATCATCATTTTCCCTTATCATATAATCTACCGGTGTTGATACAGCGGGAGTATGACCGATTATACCAAAGTTGAGCTCCACCCCCCCGGCAGTCCATGCGCCACGCATCGCAATATTGCGGAATTTGACAACCGAGTTATAATAAAGAAATTCATTGCCGGTTGATTTCTCTATCGCACCCCATATTTTACCTCCGATCTTGGGGAAGATATCTACTTTGATATACTTGTTCTCCAGAGTAACTACCTTCCATTCAGATTCTTCAGATTGATGTGAAAAACCATCGAATCTGAAATAAGGGTAATAATTTCTTTCAGGCCTTGGTACGGCATCCGGGTCTGAAAAAGGGTAGGTAACAAAGGTTGCAATATTCTCCCTGATCGTTGCAGGCTCATGTGAACAGGCATATATTGCAGCAGAGAGAATAATCAATAAAATTTTTGTTTTCATTTTTTTGTTTTAGGACTAATAGATTCAGCACCCATGCCCGAAAGGCTCTGCCCGGAAACAGGAAAATGGCTGGAAAACAGAAAAAGCAACGAAGATAATGGCGCTCCCAAAAAATGATAACGATCTCATAATGAAATTATAAGTAATTGTCATCTGGAACTATTTCTAATCCTAATGCCTGCCTGTATCACGTTCTTCCCATCCACTCTTTCCATCATCCATATATACTTCAATAAGCGATCTTGAAACACGCGAATCAACTTCTTCAACCAACTGGATTTTTAAAGGATTATTCAACTTATCTTTCCACTCAAAAACAGGTTTATAAGGAATTTCCTTATCGGTTTCATAAATAAGGTAAGCCCACTTTTCCATGAACATGCTGCCTTTCACGGCTGGAATAACCTGTTGCATATTGGATGAACCAAAGCTCAACGACAGAGCCCGGGACCAATAAAGCCAGGGTCCGACATTTACATACATATATGGATTAAGAAGCCTGGGACGTGACTCTAACCCGGCAGTTGCAAATTCCAGGTTAATCCCTGCAAAACCCACTCCCGCTTCTTCGTCATAGAAAGTGATCCATGGTACATCAGCATCAACGATCAACTCAGTCAGGTCTGCCAGGTTGCTGACATCAAAAGTGATAACCTCATCACGGATAACATCGTACCAGGCGGCATATTTCATAAGTTCGCGTTTAAAAACAATTGAAGCATTCCGCAGGGCAAGAGTCTGAACCGTTTCATTGATCCGCATGCTGGTAGTATTGATAAAATAGGGAACCCCCGGATAGAAATCATATCTTACAGAGGCATCCACTTCGGGCACTCCACGCAAGGCACCCCATACTTCGCTGGTGGTCAGTACCGGTCCTGAAACAGAGTGCATATTCTGTTCAAGTTTCCAGTCGGCGGTATGCGTCCAGGGCCGTGGCGGTACGTAAATACCGGGGTTCCAGTGAATGGCCCCGTTGGTTTCCATACGATGAAACAGCGGATATTCTGGCTTGCTCTTCAGGGTAAACTGATCCAGGTGACCCGATCTGGGGTGCAGGACAATATTATAATGATCATTTTCGATCCTTAATCCCGGAAGTTCGCCCTGAACAACAAGATCGGTATGATAGGTGTTTGCCATAGCATCTACATTGTTATAAAAAACAAGGAATACCTGGCTGGTTCTGGCTGGCACATCAGCCAGAAAAGCCAGCTTGCATGTTGTTGTAGGCATCCAGAGAGGGATTTCCCTTTCAGGGTGGCCCTCCTCCAGTGGTGCCATATCATCAGCGACCAGGTATTCCTGGATATCGAATACCTGACTCGGAACTTCTCTCAGGCTGAAATCATCACGGTTTACCGCCACAACACGTATTTCTCTTTTCAGGTCCCAGGCTTCATCCGGGTAAAAGGGCAGCAACACTTCCACTGGTTCATTTTGCCGGTCAATGCCTGCTGTTTCGCTTACTACTACAGATTTATAATTCTTCCATGCATGATCAAAAAAATCTCCTTTATCGGGTCCGGTCAAATTTGCAGTCACCGCCACAAATCTATCATTATCAGACTGATGTACTGATTGCTTTAGCCTCACTGTTATTGTGACTTCGTAATTTTCACCGGGCTCCCATCTTACCCAGCCTGTGATAAGCGGGTTTTGATACCGGTTATTGTCATAGGCCATTGCATAACCCGATGGCGGGCGGTGTACAAATGACGGCCTGTCAAGGTCTTTTTCCCTGTCGCCGCGATAAAGATCCACTAACCTCAGCGTTTCACCGTTTACAGAAGCTTCAACCTCAATGATCGATGGTTCGGATAATTCAAGCCCGGCTTTGAAATGATAATAAGGGATTCCCGGAACCGGATGACCAAGTTCTATATGTGAAATATTTACTGATTGGGAATAACTATTTGCATTGATAAACAAAAATAAAACCATGCACCCAAGCAAAAATTTGGAATATTGAAATACTGATTTTTTCATAACTTTTAAATTTTATTTAATTTAAAAAAAGATAAAATTACCGGTGTTGCCTTGTTTTCTGAGTGGTTATCAGATTCCTTTTCCTTAATTCTTCAACACCATTTTGCCAGGCGCCTCCACTACCCCACAAATAATATGTGAAATACATGGTGCTTTTCTGTATAATAGGCGTCCAGGGTTGAAATTCATTATAATAATGAGGTGCCTCCCGGTTATGTATGGTGTTCATCCACATATGCAGGAATATTGGTTGCGTAACCGGGAATGCTCCCACAAAGGTAATGTCTTCCATAGTGTCGTATCCTGCATTCCAGCCCTCTTCCAGATCAATTGCCGCCCCGTAATATGCCTCCGGCACCATCCGGTACTCTTTATGTCCACCTATGGCCGGTACAATAAACACATCTTCGGGACCATGACTTTCACCGAGTTCCAGAATAGGCTGGGGCCCGATCACATTTGCTTCCTGATTTTGAAAGGTTAATTCAAACCTGACCTCGAGCAACGGGGAATTTCCATACAGAGTAAATATTTTCTTCAGGTGGTTGCCATAAAAATCAGTTTCCATCTCGACCTGCACATAATCGCCATCTTCTTTAATAATCCGGGCGTCATAAACTCTGTGGGTTTCCATGCTGGCCTGTCCGAGAAAATCTTCAAATCCGCCATAGGGATAAAACCCCCTCATCCGGTAGGGAGCTCTATGGTTGGAGGCTTTCTCCGGCCATATTTTGAATAGCACATTGTCGTCCCTGCTTTTTACAATGTACTCGATTACCCGTGCACCAGTTCTGAGCAATGAGATTCGGACCGAGTCGTTTTCCATCCGGTATTCATTGACTCCATCGCTGTTTAAATCAATTTCATAAACGAATGCTCTTCCTTCTGGTTTGCCGACTCCCAGCTGACTATCCGAGGTCGTACCCAAAGCATTCGCCCTTAAAATGTAATCACCCGGATCTAATTGTAAATTAAAGATCATCTGTTTAAATGACGCAGTTTCTGTTTCACAGGTTTTTGTCTGACGAAAAACTTCCCTTTGCCGATTATCCTTCTCATAAACCACTACTTCAACGGGAAAGGACTTTTTCCCGGAAAAATTATGAGCAGTTACCGGGAAACTAACTTCCGGGGCATGTGCATAAAGCAGTTTATGAAGTGAAACTGCCGGAGGCAGATCCAACATTGCAACTGTGCCTTTTTTCTTCTCACCCCATGAAAAATCAACAGCCACAGGATTTGTTCTTCCCATGGCATCCTTGTTCGGTTGCAAAGGAACACTAAACTGCCTTGTCTCATTCCCTGCTAAAGTGATAGAACCTGGCAGGATATCATTTACCTCTATTGCCTGCGATGTAGTGATCTTAAGTCTCCCGGTAATAGGAGAAGATGAATAGTTTTTCAAAGTGACAACCAGATTATAGCCATCAACAACTTCAGCCTGCATGTCCAGCTTATCATTATAATAGTCTTCAAGATATTCCTTGTCCAGATAAAGAAGCTGCAAAGCATTTCTATATTGGGCAGGCCCCATCATTTTCGCCTCTTCCAGCACAGCCACGGCTCTTCTGTTCATGATGGCATCCCATATGGATTCGTGTGTCAATGACTTTTCCTTCTCAATAAACAATACCATGGAGTTTGTCATATCCCCGCTTAACCTACCGGCTATATTTATAAATGGAACATCCTCGTTATCTATCTGCTCTTTATTTCCCGGATGGACGAGGTGCCCATCATAATTGTAATTATCGCTGGGGGGATCATAAACCGGACGGAAAATATATCCTCCCCCTTCATGCGCGTAATCAATCATCTTCTGAGGCGATGCCAGGAAATCCTGAACCTGCAAACCTTCATAATTCTCACGTCCGAATACGGGTGAATATCCAACATTGGCAACAACAGGCAGATCCACCTCGCTCACCCAGCCCTCCAGCTCTTCTTTGCCGTAACGGGCTATATATCCGTTAAAAATAAACCATGAATTTCCTTCATTCATTCCCTTTCCGATCAGCTCCAATGGGTGCCCCGGTGTACAGGTCACTGTTTTCAATAAAGTGGTGATACCAAGCCAGCCCTTATGTATATTGTATTTGTTCAAAAAGTTACCTGTGTTTTCTATCAACCCCTGAAGATGCTTTATCTGTTCACTTATAGAAGAAGAGATTACAAACAAATGGTTATCTCCATTGACAAGATAGAAGGCTTTGATCATTTCAAGGTCAGCCGCATTGTACTGGTGACTTCCCAGGTTGTCTGCCCATTCAAAAATAATTTCTGCCTTTTCTTCCATGACCTTACCAACACTCGTTGAAGGATCTGTAATAACCAGAATATTACCCTTACCGATCATTTTTTCCAGTTCATCCAGAGAAGGATTTTCGACCGTATTGTAAGAATTTGAAAACAGATGGGAAATAAACCCTTCCTGCATTAACAAGCCGGGCATCCCCAGATCTTCGGCAGTGTCAACTTTACTTTGCAGTATTGTTGATTTTAATTCAGGCACTGCAATCTTAAATAAATTTCCATACCTGTGCCATTTAGTATAATAATCGTGCCAGTGGTTGGTGTAACCATTAAAACTTATGTTTTTGATAACAGTTGATTCACCGGCTCTTTGCGATGGCTTAATATCAAAGTCGGAAAGGCTTTGTCCTGAAGCCGGAGATTGTGCTAAAAAAAGAATAGCCAGTGAGAAACAGATAGCCTGGAGAAATAACATTGATCTCATAATCTAAAGCTTAGGGATTTGATTTCACATTCAAAATTATTGATAAGTTATACTTGTAACATACTGAACAGTAGTTATATGGGAACCTTGTCAACGTTATTGTAAGTTGTTAATAATCAGCAATTAAATTGTTTCGCTAAAACATAAATAATTGTTTATCAGTCGTATAGAATTTTTCTTTGTTTGCGAAACATAAACAAAGGAAATCATGTTTAAAGCAACCCGGAAGTAACACGGGAGGTGTTGAGAAAAGAGGCTGCTCTTGCAGGCAGCCTCTTTGAGCACATATTATAAAATATTATATTCTATTATTATTTATCAGAAGTTTGGTCCTGGAACATCCCACCACAGGCGGGTGCTTATCAAATCGGGTCCGCCCAGTTTCTGGGTAGCATCGGCAACCCCCTCTGGGTTATTGTTACGCTCAGCGTTAACAAAAGGCATTCTTTTAATAAACTCTTCGGCTCCGATAACGCCCCAGTCCGCCCTGCTGTCATTCTTGGCATTATAGGGAATTTTGGGATACCCTGTTCTGCGGTGGTCAACCCATGTTTCAACACTGTTCAGGTAACCGGCAATCCATTTCTGTGTCATGATCCTCTCGAGCTTGACTTCATTGTCGGCGCCTTCATCCCATTTCACGGTAAGGCTCATCCTGGTATTAAAATTGTTACGCGGATCTAACGGGTCAACGTAATCAAGGGGAACTCCTGTATCATTCTCAAGGTATGCATCAGCCCCGCCTGCGCCCCATTCGGCAAATGCTGCCCTGACGCCTGCCTCATAATGATGCTGGGCTGTTTGCGTTCCTGCAAAACCCCTGAGTGCTGCCTCGGCCAGCATGAAATTAACTATACTGGCCTGCATTGTCATATGGTAATCTAGATTTTCAAATCCCCGGTTTGTCCCTGAAAAGGGCATCCTCTGGGCTTTGGATTCCAGGTATGCTCCGCTTCTTACGCCTTTATACGGCCATTCAGGATTGTCAACAAGGGTCAGATCTTCTGCAGGTTCAAAATATTCATGTACCCGCGGGTCTTCATATCCCAGCAGCACCGATTCCATTGTGGCTGCCATCCTTGTATCGCCCCAGGCCCAGGTAAAGACGAAATGGGGGAATAATTCTCCATAAGTACTGACGTTCAGGTTATCCCCGACTTCCAGTATCAGTCCCCCGGGCGCGCTGATAGCCTTTTCCGCCTCTGCCTTTGCCAGTGCCGGGGCAACATTCACCAGTCGCATTGCTATCTGTAAACGCAGGCTGTTGGCATACCTGATCCACTTACTGATATCTCCTCCATAGGAAGCATCAAAGCGGGCCAGCCCCGGGTAATCGGTATTGGCATTGAGCACCGCCAGCACTTCATCCAGGTCGGCAAACAGTGAATTGTACAGATCCTGCTCAGAGTCATAATAAATAGTCTGATCAGGAGATCCGTAATCTGAATAGATTATCGGCCCGTAATAGGATGTTAATCTGTGTGCGGAAGTTATCTGGAACAGCTTGGCCATGTACTTGAAAACCTCGTACTGGCCGTCCGGATCCTCATCGGCAATCCGCATAACCTGCCTGGCCGGAGCAAATACGTTGCCGTATTGATGGCCCCAGAAGGGATTCCAGGTGATGACATAGGTGGTGTTATTAACGCCGCCCACAAAAGGGGTAGGCGTGGCCAGGTGGCGCATAAACTGTTCATGTGCCAGGTTGTGCTGGGTTTGATCGCCGAAGCCGCCGGTCCTGATGTTGCGGATCAGCGTCGGGAAGTAAGCGCCCAGGTGGTTGTAGTCCTGTTGAAGCGACCCTTCCGTCAAAAGATACGGATGCTTGTTTATTTCTGCAAAGTCATCGGTACAGGCACTGAAAACAAGTGCCAGCACTATTATTGAGAAAACACAAATTATTTTTTTCATAGTTATGGCCGTTTAAAAAGTTAAGTTAAGGTTAAAACCGATCCTTCTTGTTGATGGCAGGTTAAAGTTATCCAGTGATTGATAGTTCCTGGTGGTATTCATGGCCATGTCAGGATCAAACGGGGCTTCCTTGTAAATAAAGAACAGGTTGTGTCCCACAGCAGAAAGGGTGATACTTTCAACCGGCAGGTTAATTGTTGCCATATCAAAAGTATAGGAAAGAGCCATCTGGCTCAGCCTTACATTTGTCCTGTCGTATGTATAGTATTCCTTTATACCGTTCCTGTCACCAGTGGTGGTGTACCATAACCTGGCGTCAACTTCACTTACGGGAACTCCGTCACGCACAGCATTTACCTTAACTACGCCGCCATTATCGCGGGCCTCACCACTTCTCTTGCTTACACCGTAACCATCGAGTATGGCCTCGGTCTGGCTTACCGCTTTCCCGCCCACCTTACTGTTGATAAGGAAATTCAAACCAAAGTTGCCAATTGAAAAACTGTTGTTCCATCCCAGCAACCATTCAGGATCGAGGTTTCCAACGTATTCAGTAAGCTGCGTTTTCAAAGGCGCTCCGGTTTCAGGGGAGAGAATGATGCGGCCCTGGTCGTCCCTCAGGAATTTATGAACGTAAATATCGCCTATCGATCCGCCTCTTTCAAATTTTGAATCATACCCTTCTGAAATTCCGGTACTAATAGGACTAGTCAGGTCAGGGTGTGTTTCGACCACTTCATTGTTATTGTGTGAATAATTAAAGGTCGTGTGCCAGGTTAGCCTGCTTGTCCTGACAGGAAATACATCAACACTCAGTTCTATCCCTTTGTTAACAATTTCCCCTGCATTGACAAAATACTGGGTAAAGCCCGATCCTGAAGGGGCCGGAAGCTGAATAAACTGATCCTTGCTATTGATGTTATAATAGGTAAAATCGAAACCCGCTCTTCCGTTAAATAACCTGAAATCGGCACCGAACTCGGTACTGGTGAGCATTTCCGGCACCAGTGTTCCAAAGGGCATCTGGGTATTCCGGGCCACCCCACCGGCTGCAGTAATGCCATGCTGGGGGAAGATCCTGTTAAAAGGCACCTCATTGCCCACCTGTGTATATGATACCCTGAGCTTGCTGAAACTGATAAATTGCGGCATTGTTATCATCTCGCTTACAATGGCCGTTAAGCCGACCGCCGGGTAAAAATAGGACTCATTGTCTGTGCCTGCCAGCGTTGATGCCCAGTCGTTCCTGCCCGAGACATCAAGAAACAGCATGTTCCTGAAACCAATCGTTACATTTCCAAACAGCGCCTGCTTTTCAATTGTTGAGCTGAACGATGACTGGATCTGAACATTCTGGGGAACATTCTGAAAGAAAAATTCATTGGGATAAATCAGTCCCGTAGTACCTGTATTGACGCTCACCCCGCGGCCGTAGTCACTGTACTGGTAACTTGCACCGGCCATTGCAGTCAGGCTGAAATCGCCAAAATCATCATTGAAGGATAAAAGGGCGTCCGTATACCACAATTCATCATTGTACTTGTTGTAATCCCAGCGGCCGTTTGAATGCACGTTGGTCTGGTTTGATCCTGCTGCATGCTGCCTTTCGCGCTTATGATCGGCATAGTCAAGATTTCCCCTGACCTGGAAACTAAACTGCTCGCTTAAGGCGTAATTCAGTGTGAGGTTACCAATCATGCGCCTTGTGTCATCCCATAATGGCTGCTTGTTATTTATCCAGTAGGGGTTGGACTGAAAATGGTCGTTAACATGCCAGTTTTGCCACATCATATTCCTGTCCTGCCTGTAATACTCATATTCCTTCATTTCGTCCCAGTCCATATTCCGCGGAAAACCATAAAGGCCAACCAGCGGGTTAAGGTAATATCCTGCAGGCGCCCTGTTCTGGGTGTGCTCATCGGTAAGCATGACATTTGACGAAATTGTCAGCCTGTCATCAAGTATCTTGGTGGATTGCCTGAAAGCAAGGTTATTCCTTCTGTATTCATTTGTGGGAACAATGCCTTCGGAGGTAACATTGGAAAATGAGAAATAAGCGGTTGTCCTCTCGGTACCCCCGCTGATGGAAATTGAATTTTGCAGCTGAGTTCCGGTTTGAAAGTATTCATCAACGAAAGTGCTGTTGTAACTTCCGGGTGTATAAGACCAGCTTTCCATTTCAGTTCCCACAGCACCGTAATTGAACTGAAGCTGAGGCCTGGCCATGACATTTTCAAATGATGTTGTGGAGTTGAGGCTTACCTTAATGGCTCCTTCCTCGCCTTTCTTGGTGGTTATCAGTACAACCCCGTTGGCACCCTGGCTGCCATAAAGCGCAGCAGCATTGGAACCCCTGAGTATACTGATGCTTGCAATATCATCAGGGTTGAGCTGTGACATACCATCTCCACCGTCTTCGCCTCCCCACATGCCTGGCTGAGAAATCCTGCGGTTTGTCATTGGCACACCGTCTATAACAAACAGTGGCTCACTGCTTCCGCTCAGCGACTTGTTGCCCCTTAAAAGGACGCGTGTTGAACCACCGGCACCTGATGCACTCTGCTGAATATGCAGACCCGCGGCCTGACCCGAAAGGCTGCCCAGGAAGTTCATGTCCCTTGTCCTGACCAGGTCTTCGGCAGAAACAGTTTGCTGCGCATAGGTCAGTGTCCTCTCCACCCTTGATATACCAAGGGCGGTTATAACCACCTCATCGAGCAAAACATCACTGCTGACCATAGTGACATTAATGGTTGACCTTCCCTCAACGGCTACCTGCTCTGTGCGCATTCCCACGAAGGAAAACACCAGTGTGGCATCGGCGGGAACACCCGAGAGGGAGTACTGACCGTCAATATTGGTTACAGTTCCTGTTGTAGTGCCCTGCACCACAACAGTGACACCGGGCAGGGGAGAATCAGAAGCATCTGCAACCCGCCCGGTTACAGTCTGTGAATATATGCTTGTAGCATATATGTTCACAACAGAAACTACAATCAGAAAAAAGGATATTTTCATATTTAAAAACTCTTTTGCGGTATCTTTTAGTAAAAAAATACCTGGTTTGGGTTTGGTTTTCATAAGTTTTAGATTACAGGTTAAACATTACAATCCTGAATTAAGTAAGCATTTCTGTAATTTGTTTTAAATCTTAAACCGGAAAATTTTTCCTCATTTTTCTTAATTTTGTTTTCATTAGGCAGGTGTTTTCAATAGGCAGGTGTTTTTTAGGTTAGGGTTTGTTTTATTAACTTTAATCAAAGTAATTGACAGGAACTCTACCTCGAGGATATTTGAAAAACAGTAAATTCTTTATTGACTTTAAACTTTTCAGAAGCAATTTACAAAAAAAATATAACAGGCAACAAATATTATTCTATTTTTCAGCTATTTAGTAATTAGATATTAATCAACGGCCTGTGTCACTTATCCCGGCACATAATTCAGGACTAATCTCCATGTTTGTAAGGTGTACAAACCTTTGCTGGATTATGTTACCTTGTTGCCCCTGAAACCTTTTTTTCAATACATTCTACCCAGTTCAATGAATTATTACGACAGGTCAGTCCACTGAGCCGGGTATACAGCCCGTCTGCAACTATTGCCATGGGAAGGCGTGGGTAATTTGACCAGAACTCATAAAAACATGTTTCTTTAAAAAGGATTAATCAGTCCCTGAAATACTAGCTTATTTAATTGTATTTCAATTATATATGGTTTGAAAAAAAATCTTATCTTTATTATGACATTAAAAATTAAAAACCTGCTAATCAGGAAATTACTGAAGCGGACTTTTTAAAGCACTAACAAGTTAAGAACAATGCTTTACGGAGAAACACCGGCCGTGGCCGGTGCCATGGCATTTGATGTAAATTCAGTGCGAAAAATATTTTTTACAAATAAACACCCTACATTGCGTTATAATAGATATATTAAAAACCATGCTTAAAGGAATATCACCACTTGTTAGTCCCCGATTACTTGAAACCCTCGCCAGGATGGGGCACGGAGATGAAATTGTACTTGCAGATGCACATTTTCCGGGAGAATCCTTCAGTAAAAATGTACTGAGGGCCGACGGCATAATTGT
Organism: Bacteroidales bacterium; assembly: GCA_007120695.1. Lineage (GTDB taxonomy): Bacteria > Bacteroidota > Bacteroidia > Bacteroidales > PUMT01 > PXAP01. Next base: position 22,452 of record SKND01000090.1, read on the forward strand.
AACAGATCTTCTGGAAGCTATCCTGCCGCTCTTTGAACTTGACAGTTATGTTGAACATGCCCTGGTCATGATGGCGCCGGTTGAGGGTGATACTGCAGATCCACAAGTAGAGAAGGCTTATCTCTCCTCTGTCCGGAAAACAAATCCGGGTATAAACGAGATCGGTAAGACGGACCGGTTTGCGTTTTATGAGAGGACCAGAAATGCTTTTGCCGTTGTTATGACCGGGGAAACAAGGAAATACGGCAACATCATTCTTAAAAAGGGTGTTACTCCAATCACTTCAATCCGCTGATCTTTTTTATCTCGTTAAGGATATTGAGGGCTTCAACAGGTGTAAGATTGTTTATGTCGAGATTAATTATCTCATCTCTTATCTGTTTCAGTACCGGATCGTCCATCTGGAATATGCTGAGCTGGTATCCTTCGCGCTTTTCTGCAAGAGACCCCACCGGTTTGGCCAGTGAATGGCTGCCGGAAGATTTTTCCAGCTCCCGGAGGATCTCGCCGGCCCTTTTAACAACACTTTTTGGCATGCCTGCCATCCTGGCTACATGAATACCAAAGCTGTGTTCACTCCCCCCGGCGATAAGCTTTCGCAGAAAAATAACCTTGTTGTCTATCTCTTTAACCGAGACGTTGAAGTTTTTAATCCTGCTGAACGAATGCTCCATCTCATTGAGCTCATGGTAATGGGTTGCAAAAAGGGTCTTTGCTTTTCCATGAGGGTATTCGTGTATGAACTCTGCCATGGCCCATGCTATTGAAATTCCGTCGTAGGTACTGGTCCCGCGCCCGATCTCGTCCAGCAGAATAAGACTCCTTTCTGATACATTATTAAGGATGCTTGCAGCTTCATTCATCTCCACCATGAATGTTGACTCGCCCATTGAAATATTATCTGAAGCACCAACCCTGGTGAAGATCTTGTCAACAACCCCTATGGCTGCAGATGCCGCAGGTACAAAACAGCCCATCTGTGCCATAAGCACAATAAGTGCCGTTTGCCTGAGCAGAGCAGATTTTCCCGACATGTTCGGCCCTGTAATAACTATTATCTGCTGGTTTTTGTCATCCAGATAAAGGTCGTTGGCAATATACTCCTCTCCGGGTGGCAGGGTTTGTTCAATCACGGGATGCCGTCCCTCCTTTATATCAATAACCAGACTGTCATTGACCACGGGCTTTCTGTAGTTATTATCCTTAGAAAGCAGTGCAAAGGAAACCAGGCAGTCGATCCGGGCAATAAGTGATGCATTTGCCTGGATTGACGGGATAAAGCCGGCAGCTTCATGTATCAATGAATTGAAAAGCACGGTCTCCAGCTTCAGTATTTTTTCTTCTGCCCCGAGAATCTTCTCTTCGTACTCTTTAAGTTCTTGTGTGATATACCGTTCTGCACTTACAAGTGTCTGTTTCCGGATCCATTCGCCGGGAACTTTTTCCTTGTGGGTATTTCTGACTTCAATATAGTAGCCGAAAACATTGTTGAAGTTTATTTTAAGGGAAGGGATCCCGGTTCTTTCACTTTCTCTTTGCTGCAATGCGATAAGGTAATCCTTTCCTGAATAGAGTATCTCACGCAATTCATCCAGCTCGTCCGATACTCCGGCGGCAATAACTCCTCCCTTTTGAACAGCATTGGGAGGATCGTCGCTGATTTCGGCTTCAATCCTCTCTTTGAGTGCATCGCAGGGTGTTATATGCCGGCCGGTATCAGCGAGTGACTGCTGTCCCGATTTCATGCAGACATCTTTTATTCTTACCGAACAACCCAGGGCTGTTTTGAGCTGAACAATTTCACGGGGATTGATCCTGCCAACCGATATTTTTGTTGCAAGTCTCTCAAGGTCGCCGGTCTGTTCTAATTCTGCCCTTATAAGGTCTCTCTGGTCCGAATTATTTATAAGATATTCGACTACATCAAGGCGTTTATTTATCTCATCAGGATTTTTCAGCGGAAGGCCAAGCCACCGTTTGAGCATCCGGCTACCCATGGGGGAGACGGTTTTGTCGATAACACTGATAAGTGTTTTGGCTCCCTCATTATAAGTGTAGTATAATTCCAGGTTCCTGATTGTAAATTTATCCAGCCATACATAATTATCCTCTTCAATACGCGATATTGATGTGATATGACTCAACTGATCGTGCCTGGTAAGCTCAAGGTAATGCATTACGGCTCCGGCTGCTGTAATTCCCAGACTAAGCTGCTCAATACCGAACCCTTTCAGCGATGAAGTCTTGAAATGTTTGAGAAGTTTCTCATATGAAGTCTCCCTGTGAAATGCCCATTCATCCAGTTTATATGTATAAAACCGGGTTCCGAATGCACCGGTGAACGCCTCCTGCCTTCCCTTCTCGAAAAGCACCTCTTTAGGTTCAAAACCATTCAGCAGTTTGTCGATATACTCAAGGGTCCCCTGGGCCGTGTAAAACTCTCCTGTTGAAACATCCAGGAATGCCACTCCTGCACTGCCTTTTTCTATATGAACACAGGCCAGGAAATTATTCTTTTTGTGTTCCAGTACATTTTCATTAAATGCCACGCCCGGGGTTACAAGCTCGGTAATGCCCCTTTTTACTATTTTTTTTGTCAGTTTGGGGTCCTCCAGTTGCTCGCAGATGGCAACCCTTTGACCTGCCCTGACAAGTTTCGGAAGGTAATTCTCAATTGCATGGTGAGGAAACCCTGCCAGCTCAACATATGATGCTGCTCCGTTAGCCCTTCTTGTAAGTGTGATTCCAAGAATCTCCGCAGCCTTTATGGCATCCTGCCCGAAGGTTTCATAAAAATCACCTACCCTGAAAAGCAATATTGCATCAGGATTTTTTGCCTTGATGTTGTTATACTGCTTCATCAAAGGGGTCTCGGCATATTTTGTCTCTTTACTCAATATTATGGGTATTCTTTTTTTAACAAACTAATTTCGTGATCCTGCCGCTAAATTAATATTTTCTTTAATAATGGGTTCTGCGTGTATTTATTGTAGAACAAATAACTGATTTTACAGGTCAGTTTCCATTCGCCCCTGTTGAGCTCCGCTGGTTTTTAAAATAAACGAAATTTAAATTAACCAAAAATAATGATGATCGGATGAGTAATTAGGGGGGGTGTAAATAAAAAAGACAAAAAAACAACAATTGTTGATAGTAGAAAACGAGTAGTTAGCAAAAAAAAGCTATATTTGCCGTGTCGATATCGAAATCAGATTCCGGGCACAGGTTCAGCTGCAATATGTTTTACATGCATGTCTGACAAAAATCAGTATTGAGGTAATTTTAAATTAGATAATAAAATTTTCCGATTATTTACAGGTGATATTTGTCATGTTAAGCGGTTTTTTATTATCTTGCCTTGCTGATTATTAACCCGGAAACTTGTGTTCGGCTATGATAATTAATTGATTACCCATTTTTTTAACCTAAAAACCAATTAAAGTATGAGAAGAATTACGATTTTTCTGTCGCTTCTGCTGTTCTGCAGCGTTTTTTCGCTGCAGTCGCAGACTGTGCAGATCACCGGAACAGTTACAGA
>SKND01000157.1 GCA_007120695.1 Bacteroidales bacterium
AACTTCAACTCTTATGGATCACGCAGGGGTAATGACGAGATAATGGTCAGGGGAACATTTGCCAATGTCAGGATCAAAAACAGACTGGCTGCAACCGAAGGCGGATTTACGCGATATCTTCCGGAAAACAGGGAGATGAGCGTATATGAAGCTGCGGAGCTTTACAAAAAAGATAAAACTCCGCTTATAGTGCTGGCCGGCAAGGAGTATGGAAGCGGATCGAGCAGGGACTGGGCCGCAAAGGGTACCTTCCTGCTGGGTATAAAAGCAGTCATAGCCGAAAGTTATGAAAGAATTCACCGCAGCAACCTTGTTGGCATGGGTGTACTTCCGTTGCAGTATATGGAAGGAGAAAACGCTTCAGTACTTGAATTAACAGGCAGGGAACAGTTCAGAATAACAGGGGTCGATGGCGGGATAACCCCGCTTAAGATACTGGAGGTTAATGCACAAAGTGATAATGGCAAAGAAATAAAATTCAGGGTAACTGCACGGCTGGATTCGGAAATTGAAATTGAATATTATACGCATGGAGGTATACTTCAATATGTTTTAAGGCAATTTCTCAATTCCTGAAAACAAAAAGGCCTTAACGATTGTTTTTTAATTGACTAATATCTTTTATATTGCTCCAATAAATCATAAAACCAAATACCGGAGATTATGCGCAGAAGAAAGTTCTTGAAAAACAGCCTGGTGGGGGGTGGATTACTTAGCCTCTCATTCAACTCATTATGGTCTTCAACAAACCTTTTTGGCGACAGGATAGTGCCAAAACGTGTGCTTGGAAGATCGGGAGAAGAGATATCGGTAATAGGGTTCGGAAGCATCATGCTTAACAATGAACCCCCGGAAACATGCAATAACATAGTTGCCAGGGCATGGGAGGCCGGGATAAACTATTACGATGTAGCTCCCTCATACGGTAATGCGGAGGAGATGCTGGGCCCTGCACTTGAACCTTACCGGAAAAGGAGTTTCCTCTCCTGCAAAAGCGGCCAGAAGGACAAAGCTGGAGTAGAAAAGGAGATGCAGGAGTCATTCGAAAAACTGCGGACCGACTATTTTGATCTTTACCAGTTACATGCACTCACTAGTATTGAGGATGTAGAGCGGTCATTTGCTCCCGGTGGAGCAATGGAGGCTGTTGTCAGGGCAAAAGAGGAGGGTAAGGTCAAACTGGTTGGATTTTCCGCCCACACCGAGGAGGCTGCATTGCTCGCACTTGAGAATTATGATTTCGACACGGTGATGTTCCCAATAAATTTTGTCTGCTGGCACAACGGCAATTTCGGTCCCCGTGTATATGAAAAGGCAGTTGAAAGAAACCTCGGCGTAATAGTTCTTAAATCTATGGCCGAAAGAAGATTACAACAGGGCGAAGAGAGATTATTCTCCAATGTTTGGTACAAGCCTGTGCTTGACGATGAGCTGTTTGACCAGTCACTTGCCTTTTCGCTTTCGCGGAAAGTTACGTCGGTCATTCCGCCCGGCAACATGAGTCTTTTCCTGAAGGCACTGGACAGGGTTCATCATTTTCAGCCGCTGACGGCAAGTCAGGAGGATGCCCTTCGCCAAAGGGCAATGGAAATAGATCCGCTATTCAGCCGTTCTGTATAACCCGTATTTGAGTATTAAGATATTTTGCATGTTGTTATCTGCAATTTAATTGTTTTTCAGGCCGGCAAGTCGCCGGGAAACTTCAAGCCCCATCCTGACATTGTGGTAAGGGCCGGTCCACGCATTGGCCTTTAGCCTTTCCGGTACGGGATTACCATCATCATCCAGGTCAGGGTGCCATCCACCATGATCATAATCGATCATATGCTGTTTTATATATTCCCATATACCCGCTGCAGCATAAAGAAACTTTCTCTCCCCCGATATCTCGAAGGCATTCAGGAATCCGACCACTGCCTCAGCCTGAACCCACCAGGTAATATTTCTGCGGTAAAGGTCCTCCCCTTCCTTTTCATAGATCATTGCACCATCAGAATTCATACCTGCTTCCAGTTGTCTTTCAGCAATTTTTACTGCCATCTCACCAGCAAGACTTATAATTTCACTATCACCTATCACTTCAGCAGCTTCATAAAACAACCATGTGAATTCAATATCATGCCCGTAGGAATCATACTGTCCAAATACACTCCAGTCCCTTCCAAAAAAAAGGTCCTGGTGATATCTTGATGTATCGACAATATGATCTGTAAAGACCCGGATCAGCCTGCGCATACTCTCCTCAAGTTCGCGGTCAGGCCAGATCCTGTATAGGTTTGTGTAGGCTTCAAGAAGATGAAGGTGGGTATTCATTGATTTAGTTTGACCAGCTGCCACACCCTTTCCCTCAACAAACTGCCAGTCGCTCGAGAAAGCCTCAAAATAACCGCCATATTCCTTATCATATGCATGTTCTTCAAGCAGCCTGAAGATATTTATGGCTTTGTCAAGACTTTCCCTGTTCTGCGTGACCCTGTAATACTCCGAAAATGCATAAATGGCAAATGACTGGCCATAGGTAACCTTGTCGGTGTCCGATGCAGAACCATCAGCATTCAGTTCCCAGTAAACACCGCCATCCAGTTCATCCCAGAAAAACCGGTGGAGGTAACTCCATGCACGATCCGCAAGTTTCAGGGCCTCAATGTCTCCCAGGACCCGGCCGGCAGCAGAGTAAGTCCACAAATATCTTGTAAACAATACATTATGTTTTTTTGCATCGGAAACACCCGTTCCATCATTTTCGATAGCACCATAAAAGCCCTCATCAGGATCATCGTGATCGACAGAATATTTCTTCCAGAAAGGCAATAGATTTTCAGTGAGGTCAATGGCAATTTCATCCCTTATCCTGAGGAGTAACTCTTTTTCATCCCCATCGATACCTCTCCCCTTATCGCAACTCACAATTGCAACTGTCAGAAAGACAATTAAAAAACAATAATAATGCTTCATCTGAAAAAACTACCTGTTAGCTCCATATCCTGTCATGCGAACGCCTCTGATCCCACTCGGGAGTAGGTTCAAAATAGCCATAGGGCAGATCAGGTATTAGCCGTCTCCTTACCTCATCTTCATTCAATTCAATACCCAGTCCCGGGGAGTCAAGAGGAACATTTGCGAAACCATTGGTGATCATAGGCTGATTACCGGTCATAACCACAAGATCTTCATACCATGGCAGATCAACGGAATGGTGTTCACATGCCAGGAAGTTCTGGGTCGCTGCTGCACAATGAACGCTTGCCATCAGTGTTATGGGAGATCCTGCCATATGCAGGGCCATGGCAATGCCATTTTCTTCGGCATAATCACCTATCTTCTTGGTCTCAAGTAACCCGCCGGAAGTTGCAATGTCCGGATGGATAATATCAACGGCCCGTTTATCAATAAGCTCTCTGAACCCATTAAGGGCAAAAATATCCTCGCCTGTACATGTCGGGGTTTCCAGTGCCTCTGTAATTCGTTTCCATTGATCGGTATAGAACCAGGCTACCATATCTTCAAGAAAGGCAAGCCGGTATTTTTCCAGCGCCTTTCCAAGCCTGATCATATTGTTATAGTCAAAATGACCGAAATGATCGGCGGCAAGAGGGATCTCTGTTCCACATATTTTTCGGGCTGTCTCTACATAACCTGCAAGTAAATCGATACCCTTATCGGTAAGCTGCACCTGTGTAAACGGATGAAGCGCATTGCCGTAATTGCTGTAATCCCCCAGATTGTACTGATTGAGACCTCCTGGAATATTTTCCCAGAATTCGCTGTTAACTATTGCACCGGGCTCCTTGCGGATCATCTCCAGCATCAGGTCCATTTTCAGCCAGGTAAAACCCTGCTCCATCCTGAGCTTCAGCACCTCTGCAAATTTCTCCGGATTGATAATTGAAGGAGTGTCGGCATATAACCTTATCCTGTCCCTGTATCTTCCTCCCAGCAGCTGCCAGGCAGGCACATTCCATGCCTTACCGCATAAATCCCATAACGCCATTTCCACTGCACAAACACCCCCGGCCTGCCGTCCGTGTCCACCAAACTGATAAATGATTTTCCATAATTGTTCAACATTGCAGGGGTTCAATCCCAGGATCCGGCTTTTAAGCATAAGTGCATAGCGTTCATCAGCGCCGTCCCGCACTTCGCCATAGCCATATATACCCTGGTTTGTGTCTATCCTTATTATCGGATTGCGGCCACTTGCTCTTATTACGGCTACCCTCATATCTGTTATTTTCAAATCTGAAGGGCTTGAGTTTCGCTGTACACGGGAAGTTGTTTGCGCAACTGTATTTTCAATGTTCATGCCCATGAAGGCGGCAAGCGAAATACCACCGAGGGCAGTTTTTTTCAGAAAGCTCCGGCGATCCTCCTTTGTAGAAGAACTGGTAATTTCTTTACTGATAGCATCAGAACAGGCTTTTTCATCTGATCTGTGCTTTTCGATAATTTCGTTCAGTACACTCTTCATTTGGGGTAATTTATTAGTATTGTTTTTTTAAAATAAATCATGCAATGATACCTCTACCAGGCATAGAAAAACAAGCAGGAGATAATATTGATTACCAGGTACGCTGCCTTAAAAAATCATCCAGCTCCTCCCTTGTCATTGGCAGAACACCTGGATAGTTATCCAGCCAGTTCAAAAAATCATCCCTTATCTCTTCACTCCACCTGCTGTCGATCTGCCCTGGCAGATAAACCCCCTCACGCAGGCGCTGAATTCCAAACTGATCGCGAAGCATAATGAATTCAGCCCTGATAACAAGGTTTTCTGCCAGGTGAGCCGGAATAAAAACGGTTCCAAATTCATTTGCCAGCACGATATCTCCCGGCAATACTGTTACTCTTCCTATACGGACTGGTTTGTTTATCGACGTGAGCATGGTTTCCGCCAAATAGGAAGGATCATGACCGAGAATCCACCCCGTGAAGCCCTCAATACTACGTAAACCCTGCATGTCACGCACCGAACCGTAAAAAACAACACCATTCCCAGAATTTGAATAGATAGCATTGCCCAGATTGTCGCCAATCAGGGTGCCATCAACAATCTTACCATAGCTGTCGGCTACATATACATCTCCCGGAACAAGTATATCAATCGGCCATGAGTTGGTGCCACCCTGTTTACTCCGTCCCTCGGCCAGGCCCTGTTCTCTAATAGCATCAGCCAGGTCCTGCCGCAAAGGCATATACTGGGCAGTTACTACCCTGCCGACCATAACCGGGTAATCCGGATTTATAATCATCCACTCACCCTGGTACTGGTTGTTGTAACCCTCATTCCGCAATATGCCCCAGGCCTCCTCCATCGATATCTTCTTCAATCTTTCCAGAATCCTCCCGGGAACATAAGGCCTTCCGTCTTCCAGACGATCACCTTCCCATTGAGAGGTTAATGCTTTTATATAGTCAGGCGAGGCCCCAACCTGCATCTGTGCGACACAGGGTAAGCAGAGAAGCCCGCAAACAGCAACACAAATAGCAATCAAAACTTTTTTTTCCATCAGCGTAATTTTTTTTGAAATTATAGTTTACTATTCCTGCCTGCCCCGGCCGGTATCACACATTTGCAGTGAAGATGTCAGGTACAAAGAAACCCTCCGTCAATTGTAAGGCATGAACCGGTTATCCATGAGGAGGAGTCGCCGGTAAGAAAATGAACTGCATTTGCGATGTCTTTGGTTGTACCCAGTCTCTTCATAGGCAACTTTGATTCAGTCTGGCTTATTATTGTTTCAGGGTTATCAAAAGCCTTTACTGAGTTGCGTAATAATGGTGTGTCTACCTGGGCCGGGCACACCAGGTTGATCCTGATTTCAGGTCCATAATCAGCTGCCACCTGTCTGACCAGCGAAACCAGTGCTCCTTTTGAAGCACAGTATGCAGCATGACCGGGGAATGCATGAAATGCCGCAACTGAGCCAATTATAGCAATACTGCCTCCACCGTTCCTGAGCATTTCGGGAATGGCATATTTTACAAGGTAAAACACCGAATTGAGGTTTACATCAATAGTCCTTTTCCAGTCATCTTCAGAAACTTCGGTTATTTTACCGATGCCCAGTCTGCCGGCACTGAGAACTAATATATCAAGTCTTCCGAATTGTGACACGGCAGTCTCGACAAGCTTAAAATTGGTTTGAGGGTTTGAAATATCTCCGGGCACAAAAAGAGCTGCACCTCCATTACCGTTTAATTTTTCGACAATTGCTTCTCCCCTTCTTGAATCCCTGCCCCCAATGATGACCTTAGCCCCGTCTTCTGAGAATTTTGTTGCAATACCTTCTCCCATACCGCTGTTGCCACCGGTAATTATTGCTACTTTCTCCAGTAATGAGTGCATGATTGAAAAGTTAAATGTTGAAAAAAATCCCCAAACCGGTTTGATACTGGCTGGGGATCCTGAAAATGAGAGATTATATGATCAGGCTTAAAGTTCCCGCACCCAGATATTTCTAAAACTCACAAGGTCGCCGTGATCCTGCAGACTCAGGGGTAGTTTATCTTCATGCTTTGTGTAGGTTGGCAATCCTATGTATTGTGTGGTTCCCCACAATTCTACATTATTCTGAACAAGAACACCATTATGGATAACCGTAACCCTGGCAGGATGCGAAACCCGGCCATGCTCATTGAACCTGGGCGCAGTGAATATAATATCATAAGTTTGCCATTCACCCGGCTTTTTACAGGCATTAACAAGGGGAATATGCTGCTTGTAAACTGATGCAGCCTGTCCGTTGGGATATGTGTGATTATCATATGAATCCAGTACCTGAACCTCATACCTGCCCATAAAGAACACACCGCTGTTGCCACGACCCTGTCCGTCTCCTTTGACAACTTCCGGTGAACGCCATTCAATATGAAGCTGCACATCGCCAAATCCTTGTTTGGTCTGAATTCCTCCTGTTCCGGGAACTACTGTAAATGCACCGTCACCGACTTCCCAGGGTGCAGGTTCTCCGCTCCCTTTTTCCCACTGCGACAAATCTTTACCGTCAAAAAGTACAATGGCATCAGACGGAGGTGCTGTGCCGGTGCCGGGTGTTACAACCGGAGGAACAGGCTCGTGAACCTCTGTTACTTCCGGTATTCCTCTTTGTGCTTCCATAGTGATTGCAATTAAAAAAAAGATGGCTGTTAAAAAAACTGATTTCTGTTTCATATCATGGCGTTTTAGGTTAATAAAGCATATCTGTCAATCCCTTGTATAGTATTTTATTGATGTCTGTTTTATCTGTATAGAATCCTCACAATCTGTAAATCACCTTTTGTGAGCTTTGACTGATGAGGATTTCTTCTTAAAAAAATCAAAATTTAGTCTTAATACAAAGAAATAAAAAAAATCATACATATTGCTTCCTGTAAATATAAATTATGTCATGACCCATAATTATGCTTGGTTTAAATCTATTCTTTTTGTATTTTGTGTGTTAAAAAAATGGCAATTATGAAGTTAGCAATTATACTGCTGGTATTATCCGTTCTCAGTCAGGAGGCCTATAGCCAGAATTTTGAGCGGATGAGAGAAAATATGGTTCGTCAGCAAATACAAAACCGGGGTATTGACCATCAAGCTACCCTGCGTGCAATGAGAAATGTTGAACGGCACCTGTTTGTACCCCGTGCACAGCAAAGGCGTGCCTATGACGATGGCCCTCAGCCCATCGGCTATGGACAGACAATATCTCAACCTTACATAGTGGCCTATATGACCCAGCTGGTCAATCCCGGTCCGGGGCACAAGGTGCTGGAGATAGGTGCCGGTTCCGGATACCAGGCTGCTGTTCTTGCTGAAATAGTTGAAAAAGTTTATACTATAGAGATAATACCTGAATTGGGGAACCAGGCAAAAATACTCCTTGAAAACCTCGAATATGATAATGTTGAGGTAATTATCGGCGACGGATATTTCGGTCATGAGAGTGAGGCACCTTATGATGCAATTGTCGTCACTGCCGCTGCAGAATATATACCTCCTCCCCTTGTTGCCCAGCTAAAGGACGGAGGCAAAATGATTATTCCCGTCGGCTCACCGTTTCTTGTTCAAACGCTCATGCTTGTTGAAAAACAGGGAGACAGGATTACAACTAAAAACCTCATGCCGGTCCGGTTTGTACCTTTTACAAGAAAGGAATAATAACATAATTTTTAAAGTTTACCGGTAATTGCTCGCAACTATGCCTAAAAGGATTTACATCAGTGTCGGACTGCTATCTGCTTCAATAATTGCATTTCAGCTCACCCTGATGTACCTGCTTTCCATCATACAATGGAGTCATTTTGCCTATATGGTAATATCGGTTGCCCTTTTGGGTTTTGGAGCAAGTGGCACTTTGCTGGCACTTGCAAGGAATTGGTTTATCAGGCACATTAAAATTGCACTACCGGTTCTTATGATGCTGACAGCCGTATCTATGAGCCTGATAATGATCATTTCCAATACTGTATTCGGCAGTTTTGACTCATACCTGTTGTTTGTTGACCGTAGCCAGGTTCTCGGACTGGTTATTACCTATTTTGCATTTTTTGTCCCGTTCCTTTTTGGAGCAATTGCTATCGGACTGGTTTATATCCATTATGTTAAGAAAATCGGGGGACTTTATTTTGCCGATCTGATAGGGTCCGGAATCGGGGGACTATTAACACTGGTTCTCTTCTGGTCATTCAGTCCGACACAGCTTCCTGCTGTGATTTCAACTTTGCCGCTGCTTGCCGGTATTTTGCTGATCCCGGCCGGATTGAAAATGAAGTTCACACCTCTGATACTGGCGGGCCTGTTGATGCCAATTATACTTTTCATTAATCCCCCCAGGCTCCCGATGTCTGAATACAAAGGGTTGTCAGGGGCCCTGAATCTTCCCGATGCAGAAATTGTAGCTGAAAGAAGCAGTCCCTACGGTCAATTAAGCATTGTAAGATCCCCGGCACTCCGCTATGCTCCGGGACTCAGCCTAACTTTCCAGGGTACGGTTCCGGTAAGGGATGTCATTTTCAACAATGGAAACTGGTTCGGGCCGGTGGTTGAATGGTCAGAAACAGATACAAGTCATTTTCTTGACTACACAACAAACTCTCTGCCCTATATAATAGCAAATCCAGGTGATCTTTTGCTTCTGGATGCAGGAACAGGCTTATTTGCCGCTCATGCCCTTACAAGAGGTGTTGAAAACATAACTGCAGTGGAACAAAACAGGATTGCAGTAAATATGCTGAAAAATGAACTTGCCGGAATGATCGATTCAATGTACCAGGATCCTTCAATGAACCCTGTTAACCTCCACCCGCGAAGCTATCTGTTAAAAGATGACAATCTTTATGATCTGATAATATTGCCGACTTCTGAATCTTTTGGAGGTACCTCAGGAATAAATGCGCTTGAAGAGCAATATACAATGACTGTGGAGGCAATGAATGAGATGTGGCACAGACTTACTGCTGATGGGATGATATCTGTAACATCATGGATGGATTACCCCTCCAGAGCTCCCCTCAAACTGCTTGCAACCCTTGTGGAAACACATGAGAATAACAGTTCCCTTCCTGCAGAAGATCATATAGCTGCTATCAGAGGCTGGGGAACCATAACCTTTGTATTGAAGAAGTCTCCGCTCAACCCTGATGAGATCGGCAGAATAAGAGATTTCGGCAATCAAATGAATTTTGACCCTGTACTGCTTCCCGGTATTGATCAGTCGGAGCGATCAGTATTCAACCAGTTGCCGGATGATGATTTCTTCAGCCATGTTGACAGGATCATGTCTGCTGACAGATACCGGTTTTACAATGAATATGATTTCAATATCAGGCCTGCAACCGATAATATCCCATATTTCTCACAGTTCCTGAAACTTGGACGATACGGCAAAATGCAGGAGATGTTCGGACAGTCGACAGTGCCCTTCCTGGAGATCGGGTATCTGATAGTACTGCTTACTTTTATTCAGATTACGGGAGCCGCAGTAATCCTTATCATACTCCCACTATTTGCTATCGGATGGAAAGGCGGGGGAAAGTTATATACCGTACTTCACTTCAGTGGCATAGGGCTAGGGTTTATGTTTATTGAAATTATACTTATTCAACAATTTATACTTTATTTTGGAAATCCTATATATGCTGCCGCAGCCGTATTGAGCGGAATGCTGATCTGCTCGGGTGCCGGCAGTCTTGCCTCTGGCAGATTCAGTAAAGGAAGAAGGGGTATCGTTAAAGTTCTGGCACTTGTGATTTTTTTTATTTTAATCTATACAATCCTCCTTACACCATTGCTGAGGCTAACTATCAACTTTCCTCTTACGGCCAAGATTTTTCTATCTATACTGTTTATATCACCGGCAGCATTTTTTATGGGTATGCCCTTCCCTCTGGGACTGCGTAAGCTGGCAGAACTCAATGATACACTTATACCCTGGGCATGGGGAATCAACGGTTGCCTCTCTGTAATAAGTACTGCACTTGCTACAATTATAGCAGTCGAGGCCGGCTATATATGGGTAATGCTTATTGCGGCGCTTGCTTACGGACTAACCCTGTCAGCCAACCTTATTAAAAACTGATGACTATGCAGATAAAATATAAAAAGCAAGGCGTTAGCCTACCGCTGTTCCTGACTTTAATATTGACGGTCCTTCCAGGATGCCGGGATCAGGCCAATCTTTTTTCAAATGTGCCCGGCACAGACAGTGATTATGAGGTGTGGGTCATCCAGGAATTCTGGCACACGGGCATAGTATTCTCAATCGGCGATATTGATCCGGAACACTGGCCTCAGATTGAAAAATACTCTGATCGCAATTATATTGATATTGGCTGGGGTGATGAAAAATTTTACCAGGCTCACGGAAACCCTGTTCTGCTTGCTGCACGTGCCATTCTGTGGCCAACACAAAGCGTAATGCAGGTATTTGCTTTTAATACTCATGTAACATCTGCCTATGGAACAGGGAGCAGAATTCTGAAAATCCCCCTTTCCGGCGAACAGTTTATCGCACTGACAAAGTATATATCTGACAGTTACATACTTGATGATAAAGGAAGTGCAATTACAAGTACAGCCTATGGCGATACTGATCATTATTTTCTTGCCACAAGAAAATATCATCTGTTCCGGACCTGCAATACCTGGGTGGCAAAAGCATTCCGGAACGCCGGTCTTGATGTAAGAAGTTTTTGCGTTCTAAATGCCAATCAGCTTTTCAGACAGCTTTCCAGAATTCCCGGAGCAGAATTTTCAGAATGATGCCCGGGAACAAATCTATCTTACCGGCTGCAAAGGGTTGGTTTCACGAATAAAAATGAATGAGTCATAACGCATCGGGAGAATTGTCGGCACATAATTTCCAGACTCCTGATTGGGATTATAAACAACACCAATAGCCCTGTGTCCCCTGAACTCATTTAGCAAAGGATTTTGACGGTCTTCCTTATCAAATAAAATAAAAAACTGCTCATGATCAAGCTGTCCGAAAATTCTCTCATAGCTGCCTGCCATTCCCTCGGGCACTCTCATTCTTTCCATGCGGGAACCCCAGCTACTCCCTGCATTAACTCTTCCGGTAAAAGTTCCAAAACCGGTAATATAAACCTGGTCAGAGCCCATGTGCTGCCTGCTCAGTCTCCCGATATTAACCATATCCTGGAATCGCATGGTAGTGGCATCAGCGTCGCCGACATGAGTATTATGAGCCCACACTATTCCTTTAGAATTATCTCCATACTTGACAATCAATCTGTTTACCGTTTCCCACATATGAGTTGCCCTGGAATTCCATGAATTTGTGTTATCGGTTACCGCGAGCCGGTAAAAATCCTCTGCATTACTCACAACATAAGCATTCTGCCTGGCGCGGAAATATTTACGGGGACCTGCTGAATTGATAAGTTCCTGAGAATTATCTTCTAAAAGTTCAACCACCTTTTTTAGCTCATCCTCACATGACGGATGTCCCCGTCCGGTAACTGCCCTGGCATAAACCCATTCATCGCGATCATAGCTTGCAAAGCAGCCAAGGTTCCTGTTTATCTCCCTGTGATGATCAGGAAGGTGCCGCCTGGTAAAATCGAGAAGATCATCCATCGCGTCCCACTGTCCGTAGACATCCATTCCATAAAAACCTATTTTTTCATTATCAGGAAGTGAACTGTTAAAATCCTTCAACCATTCAGCAAGTTCTTCAATTTTCGTATTACCCCACATCCATTCAGGCCACCGGTCAAATTGACGAAGAACTCTTCTTGCAGATGAGGGTGCATCCGGATATCCTTTAACATATTCATTCAACCTGTATATTGCTGCCCAGTCACCTTCTACAGCAACAAAAGAAAAACTTTTTTCACTTATAAGTCTCCTGGTGATTGCAGCTCTCCATTTATAGAATTCTTCTGTTCCGTGGGAGGATTCTCCAAGCAGGACCAATCTTCGTAAGCCGGCTTCATATATCATGTCATCCAGGTCATCCTCATCTGAAATCGGAACAATTTTCTGGTTGAAATAATGTATAAGCTCATCTGTGCCGGAACAAGCAGAATTTTGGCAGAAAAGAGAAAAAGTTATTGTAAAAACAACAAGAAGATTTCGTTCCAGATACCTCATAATAAAATATTTATACTGAATCAGGATTATCTGAATTCAGATATTATAACTGTAAATATAATAATAACCGTAACAATAGTAAAATATTTATTTAACACAACGTAAACTATATTAACAAGTTAAATGATTAAGTTCTATCGCCTTCAAAACCAATCTGAATTAAATCCAAATAACATAAATACAGGACAATTATCTGGATAATTAAAATTAGATGTATATATTTGCACCCTGAATGTATATTTATGCAAATGAACAGAACACAAAGATTACTGGAGGTAAGGAAGCTGATAAAACACAATAAAATCAGTAACCAGGAAGAATTACTTTCAATGCTCACGATGAACGGTTTCAGCTTTACCCAGGCAACATTGTCAAGAGACCTTAAATACCTTAAAGCAGGTAAGATATCTGATGAAGAGAAGGGTCATATATACGTGCTTCCCGGAGAGGAAGGGAGACAGCAAGGCAATCATGATGAGATAAAAGATGCGGTTACCAGAGGATATTTATCGATAGATTATACCGGCAATATGGCAGTAATCAAAACCCTGCCGGGTTTTGCAAGCGGGATAGCATACAGGATTGACGGAATGAAATCATTTGAGATACTGGGAACCATTGCAGGAGACGATACAATACTCATTATTGCCCGTGAAGGCATAAGCAGACAGGATCTGCACAGAGCGCTGACTAAGGCAATCCCGGAAGAAGAAAGCCGCTAGGATTTTTCCCGTAACCCAATACCCATCAATTCATTAGCATCTAAATAATTCACCAATAATTAAACAATAAAACAATTTATTATGAGTCTTAAAAAAGAAAAGATAGTTCTGGCATATAGTGGAGGACTTGATACATCAGTAATTCTGAAGTGGCTTATTGACCAGGGATACGAAGTAATTGCCTATATAGCTGATGTAGGCCAGGATGACGATTTTTCAGAAGCTAAAGAAAAAGCTATTGAAATTGGCGCTTCAAGAGTCTATATAGAAGACCTCAGGGAAGAATTTGTTACGGGATACATTTTCCCGGCCATTAAGGCAAATGCCGTATATGAAAGCCGCTACCTTCTCGGAACAGCGCTGGCAAGACCACTTATCGCCAAAAGACAGATTGAGATAGCCAATATGGAAAATGCTGGTTATGTCTCACATGGTGCAACCGGAAAGGGTAATGACCAGGTCAGGTTTGAACTTACTTACTATGCACTCAATCCAAAAATAAAAGTTTTTGCACCCTGGAAAAACAAAGAGTTCCTTGACATGTTCAAAGGCAGAACAGATCTTTTAAAATATGCAGAAGAAAAAGGTATTCCTGTTAAAGCCACACTAAAAAAACCATACAGTGAAGATGACAATCTGATGCATATAAGTCATGAGGCAGGGATTCTTGAAGACCCAAAATTCAAAGCAGGCAGGGATATAATTTCAAGAATCAGGCTTCCCCAGGATGCACCTGATAAAGAGACTCACATATCAATACAGTTTAAAGACGGCGTACCCGTAAAAGTTGTCAACACCGACGCAAAGGTTATCAAGACACATCCACTTGAGTTATTTGACTATCTGAATGAACTGGGTGCCGAAAACGGAATAGGGCTGCTTGACATGGTCGAAAACAGGTATGTTGGAATTAAATCAAGGGGGGTCTATGAAACCCCGGGAGCAGAAATTCTGCTGAAAGCACATCTTGATATTGAAGGGATAGCAATGGACAGGGAGGTTATGAAGCTGAGAAATATGCTGTCACCGGTTTTTGCAGAATTTGTTTATAACGGATTCTGGTTCAGCCCGGAGATGGACTTCCTGATGGCCTCGATAAATAAAAGCCAGGAGCTGATAGACGGTACTGTGTATATAACTCTTTATAAGGGTAATGTAATGATAGACGGGCGTGAGTCGCCAAGTTCACTATACAACCAGGATCTGTCAAGCATGGATATAGAGGGTGGATTCAATCAGCAGGACAGTGAAGGATTCATAAAGATAAATGCGATCAGGTTAATGGCGCATCATGCAATTACCATATCAAGGCAAACCTCCTGAAATAAGCAAACTAATGAATTTATGGGATAAAGGTAAGGAAACCGATAAACTGGTTGCCAGCTTCACTTCAGGCAAGGATAGTAAACTGGACCATCATCTGGCTAAGTATGATGTACTGGGAAGCATCGCACATGTGAAGATGTTAAGTAGTATAGGATTGCTTTCCGTTGATGAAGCCGGCTCTTTGGTCTTAGAGCTTAAAAATATATACCGGAATATATGTGACGGGAAATTTATTATCGAAGATGGAGTGGAAGATGTGCACAGTCAGGTGGAGTTTATGTTAACCCTGGCTTTGGGAGAAACCGGTAAAAAAGTACACACGGCCCGCTCCCGCAACGATCAGGTACTGCTTGATATGAAGATGTTTGTACGGGACAAGATCAGGGAGGTCGTAATGCAGACTCACAGCCTGTTTAAAACATTAATAGAATTAAGCAATGAGAATAAGGATCTGCTGATGCCTGGATATACGCATATGCAGGCAGCCATGCCATCGTCCTTTGGCCTGTGGTTCGGAGGCTATGCTGAGAGTCTTACCGAAGATATGATGCTCTTGAAGGCATCGTATAATATAACCAACAGGAATCCTCTTGGATCTGCTGCGGGTTTTGGAACTTCTTTCCAGGTAGACCGCAATATGACAACAAACCTCCTGGGGTTTGAATCGATGCATGTAAATGTCGTAAATGCACAAATGAACCGGGGCAAAATGGAGAAAACAGTTGCCTTTGCCCTGGGGGGTATTGCCTCAACCCTTTCAAAGCTGGCGATGGATATTTGTCTCTATTCGGGTCAGAATTTCGGATTTCTGGAGATCCCGGAGAAGTTCACAACCGGATCAAGCATTATGCCGCACAAAAAGAATCCTGATATATTCGAACTTATAAGGGCAACAGGAAACAAGCTGCAGGCATTGTCGATTGAGACAGCCATGATCGGCACAAACCTGCCATCCGGTTACCACAGGGATTTCCAGCTGATCAAGGAGAACTTTATACCGGCATTTGACAGTCTTCTGGAGATTATATCGATTACCGATAGAGTAATAAAGGGAGTCAAAATTAATAAGGACATTATCAATAAGGAGATTTACAGGCATATTTTCAGTGTCGAGGAGGTTAACAGACTTGTAATGAAAGGTACTCCATTCAGAGATGCTTATAAAATTGTAGCAGGCCGGATTGATAGTGATCAATACCGGGCCAGGGAAGAGATCAGCCACACTCATGAAGGCAGTATAGGCAATCTGTGTAATGAGCTGATTGCAGAAAAGATGGAAAAGGTAATTTCAGGATTTGAATTTGGTATAGTTGAAAAAGCCTGCAAAGATCTTTTATCATAAATTTGAACTGTCAGAATTCAGAAAATCATTCTATCAAACAGAGTTTATCAGGATGCAAAGAAAAGTCAGGATAGTATTTAAAGTCGAAATAGACACTCTGTTCGACGATAACGGCAAACTTAGTCCCCGAAAAACAGAACAGCTTACAATGGTATGTGCAGATCTGCAGAATTCAGGCATCAGTATTGCTCTTGTTTCCTCAGGCGCAATAGCACTGGGTGCAGGGAAACTGGGCCAGGAGCTGATACCTTTAAATATAACGGGGAAGCAGGCAGCAGCAGCAGTCGGCCAGGCAGAACTTATCATCATGTACCAGGATTACTTTGATCACTATGATCAGACCTTGGCACAGGTATTACTGACAAGGGATGTAACAGACAATCCGGTGCGGAACAGAAATGCAAGGAATACCCTGGCCTGTCTGCTTGACCAGGGAATTGTTCCGGTGATTAATGAAAATGATTCAGTTTCGACCAGCGACATAATACTGAATGATAATTATCCTCTTGTACTTATCGTTGCATCACTTACTGATGCAGATGCAATTGTTGTGAATACATATGAAGAAGGCCGGTTCCTGTTAATAAAAAAGAACTTTTCCGAAATAATTGAGTTAGATGCAGGGGAACTTCCTGATTTTATCTTTGAATTTGCCGGGGGAAAGATGGAAAGTGAGGGAGATATTGAGGGGTTTCCCGACTTCACCCAATATGCTGATAAATAAATAAAAGTATTAAATGGAAATGTGGAAAGAGCTTGCAACCTGCAGCAAAATAGTTGTAAAAGTTGGTACATCTACGCTAAGCTATCCGAATGGAAGGCTTAATTATCAGAGGCTGGTGCGTCTTGCTGATACACTGGCTAAAATTCAGCTTACAGGAAGGAAAATTATATTGGTCTCATCCGGAGCGATTGCAGTGGGTGCAGGACGACTGGGTCTTGCTTCCAGACCTGCCGATCTTGCAGGTAAACAGGCTCTTGCGGCTATTGGCCAGGCAGAGCTTATAAGGATTTACCGAAGATTCTTCGAGGCCAGGGAACAACAAGTTGCACAGGTATTACTTACAAAGGATATAGTAATAAGACCCGACCGAAGAGAAAATGCCAGGAATACGTTGTTTGAGCTTCTGAATATGAATATTATACCGATTATAAATGAGAATGATACTGTTGCAACAGATGAAATTGAGTTTGGTGACAATGACACTTTATCAGCATATGTGGCTGAACTTGCAGAAGCTGATCTGCTGATATTATTATCCGATATTGACGGTCTTTTTTCAGCCGATCCGAGAAAACACTCAGATGCAAAGATTATTCCCGTTGTGTGTGAAATTACGAAAGATCTTGAGAGATCAGCTGCCGGAGCAGGATCAGGTTTTGGTACAGGCGGAATGGCAACTAAAATTGAAGCTGTAAGAATTTGCCGGAATTCCGGTATCAAGGTTGTCATTGCCAATGGTGCAAATCCTGACATTATCAGCAATATTATAGCCGGTCGTGAATCCGGAACCCTGTTTTATTGCAGCAGAAAGATCAATGCAGGATACACTGATATGAACATTCGAAATACTGATACTGTTTAATATTATGCATGTCCCAAAGAAACCAGTCTTAAAATAAGTCAAATAAAATTATACCCATGAACCCTATTGATGAGCTGAATATGAAAGGAGAGCTGGCCAGGAAATCTTCTTACTACCTTGCCAGGATGTCTTCCGATGAGAAGAAATCTGCTCTGATGCATGCAGCTAAACTAATTGTTGAAAATTCAGAATTAATTATTAATGCGAACAAAGAAGATTTGATTCAAGCCAGAAACAATGGGATTACTGGTCCGCTGATTGACAGGCTTATTCTTGATAATGCAAGGATCAACTCAATGGCAGAAGGACTTAACCAGATAGCTTTACTTGAAGATCCTTTAGGTGAAGTTCTGTCGATGAAGAAGAGACCTAACGGGATGCATATCGGGCAAATAAGGGTGCCTTTGGGCGTTATCGGAATAATATATGAAGCAAGGCCCAATGTCACGGTTGATGCCTTCGGCCTGTGTCTCAAAACCGGTAATGCCGTTATACTTAGAGGAGGCAAAGAAGCTATCAATTCAAATACGGCTATAGTCAGGATCATTCAGGAATCATTAGTTAGTCAGGGGTTTCCCCCGGAAGCTGTTCAGCTTGTCGGTAATACCGACCGGGAAAGTGCATTGGCCATGATGAAGCTGAACAAATATCTTGATGTACTTATTCCCCGCGGTGGCGCAGGATTAATCAGAACTGTCGTCGAAAACAGCAGGGTTCCTGTTATAGAGACAGGAGTAGGTAATTGCCATGCATTTGTTGATGAGTCGGCAAAAACCGGAATGGCTGAAGAAATAGTCATAAATGCAAAGACACAGCGGCCGGGAGTATGCAACGCAATTGAAACATTACTGGTACACAGCTCAATTGCCGATACCTTTCTCCCGGTAATTTGTGATAAGCTTCGGGAGCACAAGGTAGAGATAAGAGGAGACAAATATGTAAGAGAAATAATAGGATATGCGGTTCCGGCAAGTGAAGAGGATTGGTATGCTGAGTACCTTGACCTGATAATAGCTGTAAAAGTTGTTCACTCACTGAGTGATGCAATTAATCATATTAATAAATACGGATCACAACACTCTGAAACAATAATAACTGAAAACTATACCAATTCACAAAGATTCCTTTCAGAGGTGGATTCAGCTGCCGTATACGTAAATGCATCTACCAGGTTTACAGATGGCTTTGAGTTCGGTTTCGGTGCAGAAATAGGCATTTCGACCCAGAAGCTGCATGCAAGAGGCCCCATGGGATTAAAAGAGCTTACAACAACCAAATATATTATATACGGCAACGGACAAATAAGATAAAAAACAGCGATCTTTGCTGCAGTGATTTTAAACAAAAGTCAGTTAATATCACTAATGTTCCACTGTTTTCTGACAAATAAATTTAATCCTTCATAATCAGTTAATTAAAAGCTAAAATAATCAAAATAGTTTTGAAATCTGGAAATCTCATTAACTCTTGAAAGGATTAATTTTATTGATTTAAAAAGCGTTTTTATTTTTAATACCGCAACACTAATGAGTAAATATTGAAAAAATGTCAAATAACAACTATAAAAAGGCCGGACTCTATTCAGCAGAGAATGAACACGACAGCTGCGGGATAGGATTTGTAGCCAGCATCAGGGGAGATAAGTCTCAGGATATTGTGAAACGGGGACTACAGGTGCTGTTGAATATGTCACACAGAGGGGCTGAGAGTTCTGACAATGTTACCGGTGACGGAGCCGGGATAATGGTTCAGATACCTGATGATTTTTTCCGGGCTGAAGTCGGGGGACTGCCCTCATCAGGTTTATATGGTGCAGGAATGTTATTCCTTCCCGAAAATAAAAATGACCGGGAAGAGTGTGAAAAAATTTTCTTCTCACTGATTGAAAGAGAGAATCTGAAGGTGATTGGTGTGCGTGATGTACCTGTCAACAGTAACATACTGGGAGAAATTGCGCTGAGTACAGAACCCTGTATTAAACAGGTGTTTATTACAGGGAATCACGAGCAGGATGATCTGGAGAGAAAGTTGTTTGTAATCAGGAAGCTTGCTGAAAATGAGATAAGGAATTCGGCGATTTCTCAAAAGGACTATTTCTATCTTCCAAGTCTCTCCACAAGGTTAATGATATACAAAGGGATGTTTACCCCGGCACAGCTGGGTGATTACTTCCCTGATCTGGGAAAGGAAAACTTTGCAAGTGCAATAGCACTCGTGCATTCACGGTTCAGCACCAATACATTTCCTACATGGGATCTTGCACAACCTTTCAGATACCTGGCTCATAACGGAGAAATAAACACCATCAAGGGTAATCGTCTATGGATGAAGACAAGGGAATCTCTGCTCAAAACCGATCTTTTCGGGAGTGATCTGAAGAAGATCTTTCCGGTAATTGAATCCGGAAAAAGTGATTCGGCATCGCTTGACAATGCACTTGAATTCCTGGTGCTTACAGGAAGAAGCCTGCCACATGCCCTCTCAATGCTGGTTCCCGAATCATTTAATGATAAAAACCCTATACCGGGAAGTTTAAAAGATTTTTATGAATACCATTCCACTATTATGGAACCCTGGGACGGGCCTGCATCTCTGCTGTTTTCAGACGGCAGATATGTCGGCGGAACTCTAGACAGAAACGGACTCAGGCCGTCACGCTATCTTATTACGAAAGATGACCTGATAGTCATGGGAAGTGAAACCGGGGTACAGAGCTTTCCTCCGGAAAGGATAAAAGAAAAAGGAAGACTCCGGCCGGGAAAAATCCTGCTTGTCGATACAAAACTTGGTGTAATTATTTCAGATGAAGAGCTTAAATCCCAGCTTTCAAAGATGAATCCATATGGCAACTGGTTAAGGGAAAACCGTCTGGAACTGGAAAATATTGAGGTTAAGCAGAGGGTGTCATCAAGAATGGGTGACAAATTCATCCCCTGGATCAAAACATTCGGGTATAGTAAAGAAGACATGGAGGTAATATTAAAACCGATGTGTCTGGAAGGAAAGGAACCTACGGGATCGATGGGAAATGACACTCCACCGGCTATATTGTCGGAAAAGCCTCAACGCCTGTTCAATTATTTCAAGCAGCAGTTCGCGCAGGTTACAAATCCCGCTATTGATCCTATCAGGGAAGGACTGGTGATGTCATTAACAAATTATATTGGTTCATTAAGCAAAAACCTGCTTGAAGAATCACCGGCCCTCTGCAAACTGATAAAATTCAAAAGCCCTGTTATTACTAATACAGATCTGAAAAAACTGAAAGACCTGAAAGATTCAGATTTTTCACACACCACATTATCAATGGTTTTTAATCCCGGGGGAGGAGGCCGTGCACTGGAAGATGCACTTAATAACCTGTGCAGGCAGGCAGAGAAAGCCGTTGATGAACAGGTTAATTTTATAATACTGTCGGACAGGGATATTGACAAAGACAAGGCACCTATACCTTCACTACTGGCAGTATCAACTGTTCACCATCATCTTATAAAGGCAAGAAAACGGATGCAGGCCGGATTGATTGTAGAAAGCGGAGAACCCAGGGAAGTAATGCATTTTGCATTGCTGCTGGGCTATGGAGCCAGCGTAATAAATCCCTACCTTGCCTTTGCTTCAATAGATGAAAGCTCTATCAGTGGAGAAATTCCTATGCAATATAAAAAAGCGAGGGAGAATTATATTAAGGCCATAGACAGCGGTATATTGAAAGTGTTATCCAAAATGGGTATTTCAACACTCAGAAGCTATCATGGTGCCCAGATATTTGAGTGCCTGGGGATATCACAGAATGTTGTAGACAGATATTTTAATGGTACTGCTTCCCGGATAGGAGGTGTCGGCCTGGAGGAGATTGCTGAAGAGGCAGCCATCCCTCACCGGCAGGCTTTTTTAAATTTGGAAACAAACGGCGAGTATATGCCATCGACCGAAGGGTTTTATTCATACCGGTTAAATGGCGAACACCATGCATGGAACCCGCAGACAGTAGGATTATTGCAATGGGCTGTTAAAACAAATAACTATGACAAATTCAAGGAATTCAGTTCTCTGGTGGACAGTGAAAACCAAAAACCCGCGTTCTTAAGAGGCTTCTTACAATACCGTAAAAATCCCATAAGCATTGATGAGGTTGAACCAGCAGAATTAATACTTAAGCGTTTTGTCACCGGTGCGATGTCATACGGATCCATTAGCAAGGAAGCACACGAGGCGCTCGCAACCGCAATGAACAGAATCGGTGGAAGAAGCAATACCGGAGAGGGCGGGGAAGATCCCGAAAGGTATATACCACAGCCGGGCGGGGTAAACAAGAGAAGTGCGATAAAACAGATAGCATCAGGCCGGTTTGGAGTAACTGCAGGTTACCTTGTAAATGCTGACGAGATCCAGATTAAAATATCACAGGGAGCAAAACCGGGAGAGGGAGGACAATTACCAGGCTTCAAGGTCAATGATGTAATCGGAAAGCTCAGAAATTCAACTCCAGGAATTACACTTATATCCCCCCCGCCCCACCATGACATATATTCAATTGAAGACCTGGCTCAACTTATCTTTGATCTTAAGTGTGTTAATTCGCGTGCCCTCATTTCGGTTAAACTTGTTGCCGAATATGGTGTTGGTACTATCGCCGCAGGTGTAGCAAAAGCAAAAGCCGATCTTATAACTCTGAGCGGTAATGAAGGCGGAACAGGAGCCAGTCCGGCCAGTTCAATCAAGCACGCGGGAATGCCTATTGAACTGGGTATTTCTGAAGCCCATCAAACTCTTGTCATGAACAACCTGAGAGGAAGGGTGAAATTACAGACCGACGGCCAGCTTAAGACGGGACGCGATGTAGTGCTTATGGGACTTCTTGGTTCAGAGGAATTCGGATTCTCAACCTCTGCATTGATTGTACTTGGTTGTGTAATGATGAGGAAGTGCCACCTTAACACATGCCCTGTTGGAGTTGCAACACAGGATGAAAACCTGAGGAAACGTTTTCTGGGTCAGGCTGACTATGTTGAAAACTATTTTCGGTTTATCGCCCGGGAAGTAAGGGAAATACTTGCAGAACTTGGAGTCAGAAAATTTGAGGATATAGTCGGAAGAACCGATCTTCTCTCACAAAGAGAAGATATAACCCACTGGAAGGCAAAAAACGCGGATATTTCCAATATGATATTTTTTCCGGATGAAGCATCCAGATTTCCCCTGTTTTATCAACAACCCCAGGATCACAAGATAAGTAATATAATGGATTCCGATCTTATCAAACTCTCAACAAAGGCTATAAACAATGGTGAAAAAGTATGGATATCAAAAGAGATAAAAAACACTGACCGTGCAGTCGGGGCAATGCTTTCGGGCGAGATAACAAGGAAATACGGGACCCGGGAGCTTGAGGAAGATACCGTTAATGCAAGGTTCTACGGGTCTGCTGGTCAAAGCTTCGGGGCATTTCTTGTGAATGGCGTCAGTTTCTCCCTTGAGGGTGATGCCAATGACTATCTCGGCAAAGGGTTGTCAGGAGGAAAAATTGTTGTTACGCCGCCTGCAGGATCAACATTTCTTCCTGAAGAGAATATTATAATAGGAAATACTATTTTGTACGGCGCAACCAAAGGTGAATTATACGTCAGGGGGATGGCCGGTGAGAGATTTGCCGTTCGAAACAGTGGAGCAATAGCTGTTGTTGAGGGAGTAGGCGATCACGGATGTGAGTATATGACCGGTGGCAGGATTGTGGTACTTGGCACAACAGGACGGAATTTTGCAGCGGGAATGAGCGGTGGTATAGCGTATGTACTTGATAATAATGGCAATTTTGATTATTTCTGCAACAGGGGACTAGTGGAGATGGAGCCACTGGAGGATATGGGAGATATTATCGAGTTGCAGGAGATAATAGGCAAACATATGCTTTATACAAACAGTAAGCTGGCTGAACGGATACTCGTTAAATGGGATGAATACCTTCCCCGTTTTGTTAAAGTGATTCCGTTTGAATACAAAAAAGTCCTTCAGGAGATAAAGCTTGAAAACATAAGGAAAAAAATTGCATTTACCGAAGATAAACCACAGCATCAATATTAAACAGAAATTATCAGTTATTATGGGAGATCCAAGAGGATTTATTAATATAAAGCGCAAGGAAAGCGGCAACCGTCCGTTACATGAGCGTCTCAGAGACCATTCAGAGGTTGAGCAAACCCTTAATGAAGAGGACAGGAAGCTTCAGGCTTCCAGGTGTATGGATTGCGGAATACCCTTCTGCCAGTGGGGATGTCCGGTTATGAATAACATGCCTGAGTGGCAGGATGCCATATACAGGGGTAACTGGAAGGAGGCAATTGATCTTTTGCATGTTACAAATAATTTTCCTGAGTTTACAGGCAGAATCTGTCCTGCCCCATGCGAGTCGGCTTGTGTTCTGGCTCTCCATGAAGAGCCGGTCACAATCAGGGAAAATGAGGCTGCTGCTTCTGAAAAAGGTTTTGAGAGAGGGTTTATAAAGCCCAATCCCCCGAAAACCAGGACCGATACAAAAATTGCAGTTATAGGTTCAGGACCTGCGGGTCTTGCCTGTGCAGATCTTCTTAACAAGGCAGGACACCGGGTGACTGTTTTCGAAAAGGATGATGAGGCCGGCGGACTTTTAAGATATGGCATCCCGGACTTTAAACTTGCAAAACATATAGTCGATCGCCGGTTGAATATAATGCTGGCTGAGGGTCTGAATATAAGAACAAATACAATGGCCGGATCAGATATATCGGCTGAGGAGTTACTTGATTCATTTGATATTGTTTGCATTGCCGTTGGGGCAATGAAGCCCCGCGACCTTCCGGTGGAAGGGAGGAACCTGAAGGGAGTGCATTTTGCAATGGAGTATCTGACGCAACAAAACAGGATAGTAGGCGGCAAAGCATTGGAAACCGGAGATATTATAAATGCACGGGATAAACATGTTCTGGTGATAGGCGGTGGTGACACAGGATCAGATTGTGTCGGGACCGCTAACAGGCAGAAAGCGGCATCAGTAACACAAATTGAGATTTTGCCTGAACCTCCCCTGAAGCGAAGTTTTGATAATCCATGGCCTTACTGGGCTAATACCAGGAAAACAACATCATCTCATGAAGAAGGATGTGACAGAATGTGGAAAATCATGACAAAAAGCTTTCAAGGTGAAAACGGGCAGGTAAGAAAAGCTGAAATAGTCGACATTGAGTGGCAGAAGGGAGATGATGGCAAAATGCAGATACGTGAGATGGCTGACACATCCAGGTTAATAAATGCAGATCTCGTTCTGCTCTCCATGGGATTTGTTCACCCTGTTCATGAAGGACTACTCGACTCCCTTGGAATTGATTATTCGGGAAAAGGAAACATAAGTGTAAACCGGAACCATCAGACTAATAAGGCAAAGGTATTCGCAACAGGTGACAGTATTATCGGAGCAAGCCTGGTAGTAACCGCTATAATGTCGGGAAGAAAAGCAGCAGTTTCAATCATGGAGTACATTGAATCACAAAAAAATAAACCCTAATTTGATCTGATGTAATCACGAAATAGTTTTTCGAATTTTTCCAGCTTGGGTGCTATTACCATACGGCAGTAACCCTGATTTTGGTTATTCCTGTAATACTCCTGGTGATAATCCTCTGCTTTATAGAAATTTGTATAACCTGTTATTTCGGTTACTATTGGATCATCCCAGATATTCTCATTGTCAAGCATTGCTTTTACTTCGTTTGCCGTCTTTCTCTGGCTTTCATTCATGTAAAAGATTGCAGAACGGTATTGTGTACCGACATCTGCTCCCTGACGATTAAGAGTAGTGGGATCATGAGTCATAAAAAAGACCTCAAGTAACTTTGAAAATGGAATAACCTCAGGATCAAAACTTACCTTTATGACCTCTGCATGCCCTGTAAGTCCTGAGGTGACTTCCCTGTAAGTCGGATTGGAAATCTTTCCTCCGGAATAGCCGGAGATAACTTCCTTAACACCCTCAAGTTGTTCAAATATTGCCTCAACGCACCAGAAGCAGCCTGCTCCCAGTATAACAGTTTCATTATCTGATATTTTCATTTCACTAAAAGATTCATTATGCATTATGAATTCGTCTCCCCCAAATAAAAGCAGAATATGGATCAGTATCAGTTTCATCAGTTTCAGTTTCCATCTTAAACAAATTTTCTATTGGTTATGTTTAGTGATTCACTAACTTTAT